>NZ_JAOTQT010000023.1:0-115465 GCF_025685725.1 Burkholderia sp. BKH01
TTGCATTGGCGCGGACAAAATGCGGGCCGGCTAAGTCAACGGCAGCGTGACCGGAACTAGGGCGCCGATGGCGTCATCAGGCCGACAGTCGAGCCGATCAGGCACCCGCACCAAAATGCGGGTCGGCCGGGCACGAAGTAGCGTGGTCGGAACAGGAGCGCCGAAGGCCTCGATTGAGGCGGGTCAACCGTTATCGAGTGATCCGCAGTTCTGCGCCGCTGAAATCTTCAGGTGCCATTGCATCGATGCAGTTCCAGTTAGCGCTTGGCTGATACCGATGCATCCAAAGATGGTGTCGTGATGGCCGCTGATGGGCGACGTTCATCGGAAATGCACGATAAATGACGCTTAACTGCGAAACTCATCCAGCCTTATCCCCATCCTTCTACGCTTCGCCTCGACCTGTTCGAGCACGTCATTCAGCGAACGCAGCACGAAACCGTCCCCGAAATCTATGCGCATAAAGTGCATTCGTGCGACATGAGCTGGCGAAGCGAAGAGCAAGCCCTTCGGGGTAATATCGCCATTCGCCCCGATCCCCGGTGCTTGTCTGCACCTGTTGGTGGTCGGTGTTTTCCGCATTCCGTCTCCTGCACCGTTCATGATTGACAGCCCTGCCCAAGGTGGTCGGACGACCGACTTCTTGCCGTACCTCGTCGCCGCAACGTTCTTCATGGAGTACCTCGACACGACCGTGATCGCGACCGCGCTGCCGCAAATGGCACACTCGTTTGGCGTCGGGCCGAACGCGCTGAGCCTCGGGATGACGGCCTACATGCTTGCGCTTGCAGTGTTTATCCCGATCAGCGGCTGGATCGCGGATCGATATGGATCGCGTACCGTGTTCGCCAGTGCGATCGTCGTCTTTACCGGCGCATCGGTGCTGTGCGGGCTGTCCGATGGCGTCGTGACGTTCACGGCAGCGCGACTGCTGCAGGGTGTCGGCGGGGCGATGATGGTGCCGGTCGGACGGATGATCGTCGTGCGCAGCACCGAGAAGGCAAAGCTGATGCGAGCGATCGCGACGATCACGTGGCCGGGCATCGTTGCGCCCGTCGTCGGGCCCCCGATCGGCGGCTTCATCACGACCTATGCGTCATGGCGATGGATCTTCCTGTTGAATGTTCCGTTCGGTATCGCCGCGCTCGCCTGTACCTGGCTGATCGTCCGGAATACGCGGGCCGACGAGCAGCGGCCGCTCGATTGGGGCGGCTTCGTGCTGGCCGGCGGAGCACTGACCTGTCTGTTGATCGGCACCGAGGCGGCCGGCCAGCAGGATGTCCACTTCACGCGCGCGGCCGTCCTGGTGGGCGCGAGCGCGCTGTTCGGCATGGCCGCATGGTTGCATGCGCGGCGTTGCGCGCATCCGTTGCTCGATTTCACGACGCTGAAGGTGCCGACCTTCTCGGTGACGGTGATCACCGGCTCGATCACGCGGATGGCGATCAACGCCGTGCCGTACCTGCTGCCGCTGCTGTTCCAGATCGGTTTCGGGCTGTCGCCGTTCCAGTCGGGCCTGCTGCTGCTCGCGAGCGCGCTCGGCAATCTCGGCATGAAGGCCGGAACGTCGTGGATCCTCGATCGCTACGGCTTCCGGCGCGTCGCGCTCGTCGACGTGACGATCGTCGGTATCTTCACGATCGCGTGCGGCTGGTTGACTGCATCGACGCCGCTGACGATCACGCTGTTCATCGTATTCGTCTACGGGCTGACGCGGTCGATGCAGTTCACGACGCTCGCGACGCTGGCCTATGCGGATATCCCGGCTCACCAGACGAGCGCGGCCAGCACGTTATGGAGCGCTGCGCAGCAGATGACGATCGGGATGGGGATCGCGTTCGGTGCGTTGTCGCTGCGGCTCGCTGCGTTGGTGCGTGGCGACGCGGCCGGCATGCATTACGTGCTCGAGGATTTCCGCTGGGCATTCGTCGCGGCGGGCCTGCTCGCACTGCTGACGTTGCCGGGCTACGCGCGATTGGCCGCCGACGCAGGCGACCGGCTGCGGGCGAATATGGCGCGGGGGTAGGCCGGACTGCTAATCGATCTTGTGTCGCGGCAGGTGAGTGTTTTGTTTCCTGTCGCTCGCCAGCAACGTCGAATCGTCACGGCTGTGATGACCTGACGGGCGGCGAATGCTGTCGTCCGTCGCAGTGGACTAGCTGGCAGATCGTGCGGCGATGCGTGGCCGTAACGTCCTTGGAGCGATCACACGCGACTGGCGCGACAGACGCGCGGCGTTCCCCGCGCGAACCCACCGGCGTGATCAACCGCACGACCGTATCGTGTTCGTCCCGATTACCGTCACTGCGCGTCATGGAAGATGATGCCGACCGTATGGCGGTGTCCGCTTCTTATCCGGCTTACGCCGTGGCGCAGGTTGACGCGATAGACGCCGCGCGTTCCCTGTAAGGGCCTGCCGTGCACGGCGAAGATCACCGCGTCGCCTTGCGTCAGCGGCACCACTTCTGCACGCGACTGCATGCGTGGCCGCTGTTCCGTCAACACGAACTCTCCTCCGGTGAAGTCGCGACCCGGCGCCGATAGCAGGATCGCGGCCTGCAGCGGAAACACGTGCTCGCCATACAGATCCTGATGGAGGCAGTTGTAGTCGTCGAGACCGTATTGAAGAATCAGCGGTGTCGGTCGTGTCTGTCCCGCGGCGTGGCAGCGGTCGAGGAAGATCGCGTGGTCTTTCGGATAGCGGACGTCGATCCCGAGTGCCTGGTTCCAGCGATTCGCGATCGGCGCGAGATGCGGGTAGATGGTCCTACGCAGCTCCGCGACGATCGCGGGCAGCGGATACGCGAAGTACTTGTATTCGCCGCGCCCGAATCCGTGCCGCGCCATCACGACGCGTGAACGATAGAGCGCATCACGCGGATAGAGCGATGCGAGCGCATCGCACTCGTTTGCCGAGATCAGGCCCGGCACGCGCGCGCATCCGTAGCGATCGAGTTCGGCGTCGACGGTCGTCCAGTCGACTGTGTCGACGCGTTGTGCGATGTCCAGCGATTCGACGGCAGGTTGCAGATCGGCGATGTTCACGGGCGTACCTCGTTCGTCAGCAGTGTGGCGCCGTGCGATCGCGTGGAATGCTCAGGAAACGTCGCACGCACGGGTGAATCCACGATGAGAGTTGATGAACCCAGTCTAGCGATGTCCGCGCGCCGGCGCGCTCCAGATCTTGCGCTCCAATTCGGAAAATGAAGAGGTTGAACGCTCGCGACGTTGCATGGACGTACCGAATGCGTCGATATGTCGGAGCGAAGAAGCGAAGAAGCGAGGGTCGAATCTTCAACAGCGGTCGGCCGGCTTCCGCCGGCCACCTGCAGCGTCCCCGATCAGGCCAGCGACCGGAACAACCAGTAGAGCCCGCCCGCAAGTGCGATCGACGCCGGCAGCGTCAGTACCCACGCGAGTACGAGGCTGCGCACCGTACTCCATTGCAACCCGGACCCGTTCGCCGCCATCGTGCCCGCGACGCCCGATGACAGCACGTGTGTCGTCGACGCGGGCAGCCCGTACATGTCGGCGGCACCGATCGTCGTTCGCAATCAAGGTCCTGCCGTGCGGCGATGCAACGAACGTCATGCACGACAGCGGCGCGACGTCGATGCGGGTCGCAGCGTCGGGATCCATCCTCAGCACATGCGCGACGGCTGCGCGAACGATCGCCGCATGCGTGATCGCGACGATGTCGCGGCCGGGCGGCAGCGCGTTCAACCATGTGCCGACGCGGCGAGCGGTGCCTTCGAACGATTCGCCGCCGTGCGGCGACGCGGACGGATCGGCGATCCACGCGCCCAGTTCTTTCGGCAGGTCGTGTGCGAGGTCGTACAGCCGCTCGCCGCGCCAGTTTCCGTGTCATCGCGGCCGTGCAACTCGGGCTGCCGTCGATCAACGAAGTGCCGGCCGCCGAGCTGTGGAAGTTCCGCGTCGCGGCCATCGGCATGCAGGCGATCATGTGGGCGACGATCGGCCTGCTGTTCGGCGCCTGGGTCGAGCGCGACGAACGCATCGGCATGCGCACCGCCTGACGCGCATTGCAACGGGGCGCGCCTACCGCAGCATGCGCGGCGCGCTCCACGTCGATTCGCGCGCAAGCGCGACGAAAGCGGCCAGATAGTCGATCGATGCATCCGCCTCGCGGATGCCGAGGAAGATCTGCTTCGCGATCCCCTTCTTGCCGAGCTTGACCGGCACGACCGGCATCCGGTCCGCGTATTCGTCGGCGAGCCATCTCGGCAGCGCGGCCACGCCGCGCCCGCTCGCGACCATCTGCAGCATGATGTCGGTCGTCTCGATCGACTTGTGCCGCCTCGGCACGATGCCGGCCGGCGTCAGGAACTGGTTGTAGATGTCGAGCCGGTCGGTTTCGACCGGATAGGTGATCAGGATCTCGTCGGTCAGTTGCTCGGGCGTCACGTAATCGGCGTTCGCGAACCGGTGTGAATCGGCGACCACCAGCACCTGCTCGTAATCGAACACGGGATCGAAGCGCAGGCCCGGCTTGTTCAGAGGATCGGGCGTGACGAGCACGTCGATGTCATAGCCGAACAGCGCACCGATGCCGCCGAACTGGAAGCGCTGCTTCACGTCCACGTCGACGTCGGACCAGCGCGACAGATACGGCGACACGACCTTCAGCAGCCACTGGTAGCACGGGTGGCACTCCATCCCGATGCGTAGCGTGCCGCGCTCGCCTTTCGCGTACTGCTTCATCCGCTCCTCGGCGAGCTCGAACTGCGGCAGCAGCCGGTTCGCCAGCTTCAGCAGATACTGCCCGCCCTGCGTGAGCCGCAGGCCGCGTCCTTCCCGATCCCAGATCGGCGTGCCGAGCTGCTGCTCGATTTTCCGGACGGTATGGCTAAGCGCCGACTGCGTGAGATGCAGCGCATTGGCGGCCGCGGTCAGCGAGCCCTGACGCTCGACTTCGCGAATGACGACGAGATGGAATCGTTCCAGCATGGATATCGCTCGCCTGACAGATGCATGAATAAATTTAATGGATGAATGAAATAATGCCATTTTATTTCATGTTTTGAAATCCCTATCATGGTTGCCGGATCTTCTATTTCATCTGGACGGCAGCTTCATGGTTACGACACACAACCTCGGTTTTCCGCGCATCGGCGCGAAGCGCGAACTCAAGTTCGGTCTCGAACGCTACTGGAAGGGCGAATCGTCGCGCGACGAGCTGAAGGCACTCGGCGCCGAGCTGCGCCAGCGTCACTGGCACGAACAGCGCGATCTCGATCTCGCGCCGATCGGCGATTTCGCGTTCTACGACCAGGTGCTCGACATGAGCTTCACGCTCGGCAACCTGCCGAAGCGCGTGCAGGGCTTCCATGGCGACGTGCTCGACAATTATTTCCGCGTTGCGCGCGGCCGTTCGGCTCAGTCGGCGCAAGAGCACGCGGCGTGCTGCGGTGGTGTCTCGGCCGGTGAAATGACGAAGTGGTTCGACACGAACTATCACTACATCGTGCCGGAATTCCACGCGGACACGAACTTCTCGCTCGACCCGTCGCGCCTGCTGCTGCAGCTGGCCGAAGCCAAGGCGCAGGGCGTGAATGCCAAGCCGGTGATCATCGGCCCCGTCACGTACCTGTGGCTCGGCAAGGAGAAGGACGATTCCGATCGTCTCGCGCTGCTGCCGAAGCTGCTGCCCGTGTATGGCGCGCTGCTCGATACGTTGACCGCGCAGGGCGTCGAATGGGTGCAGTTCGACGAACCGATTCTCGTCACCGAACTCGACGCCGAATGGCGGCAGGCGTTCCGCACCGCGTATGCGGCGCTGGAGACGCGCCGCATCAAGCTGCTGCTTGCCACGTACTTCGGCCAGCTTCAGGACAACCTGACGCTCGCGAGCTCGCTGCCCGTCGACGGCCTGCATGTCGACGCAATCAATGCACGCGACGAGGTCGACGCACTGGTGCGCGAGCTGCCGGCCGAGCGCGTGCTGTCGGTCGGCGCGATCAGCGGCCGCAACATCTGGAAGACGGACCTGAACGCGACGCTCGACTGGCTCGAACCGCTCGCGAAGCAATTGGGCGATCGCCTGTGGCTCGCGCCGTCGTGCTCGCTGCTGCACGTGCCGGTCGATCTCGCGAGCGAGGAGAAGCTCGACGCGGAGATCCGTTCGTGGCTCGCGTTTGCACTGCAGAAGCTCGACGAGCTGAAGGTGCTCGCGACCGCGCTGAACGAAGGCCGCGACAAGGTGGCCGATGCGCTTGCCGCGAACGCCGCCGCGATCGACTCGCGCCGCCGCTCACCGCGCGTGAACAACCCGAAGGTGAAGGCCGCGATCGCGCGCATCGACGCGCAGCTCGGCAACCGCGCGAGCCCCTACACGCAGCGCGCGCCGAAGCAGTCGGCGCGACTGAACCTGCCGGCCTTCCCGACGACGACGATCGGCTCGTTCCCGCAGACGGCCGAGATCCGCCAGGCGCGCAGCCAGTTCAAGGCCGGCGCGCTGGATGAAACCGGCTACCGCGCGGCGATGAAGGCCGAGATCGAACGCAGCGTCCGCGAACAGGAGTCGCTTGAGCTCGATGTGCTCGTGCACGGCGAAGCCGAGCGCAACGACATGGTCGAATACTTCGGCGAGCAGCTCGACGGCTACGCATTCAGCCAGTTCGGCTGGGTGCAGTCGTACGGTTCGCGCTGCGTGAAGCCGCCGATCCTGTTCGGCGACATCAGCCGCCCGAAGGCGATGACAGTCGAATGGATCACGTATGCGCAGTCGCTGACGAACAAGCCGATGAAGGGCATGCTGACCGGCCCCGTGACGATCCTGAACTGGTCGTTCGTGCGCGACGACCAGCCGCGCTCGGTGTCGTGCTACCAGCTGGCGCTCGCGATCCGCGAGGAAGTGCTCGATCTCGAGAAGGCCGGCGTGCGCGTGATCCAGATCGACGAGGCCGCGCTGCGCGAAGGGCTGCCGCTGCGCCGCGCGCAATGGGGCGAATACCTGAAGTGGGCGGTCGAATCGTTTCGCATCACCGCGAACGGCGTGCAGGACGATACGCAGATCCACACGCACATGTGCTATTCGGAGTTCAACGACATCATCGCGTCGATCGCCGGCATGGACGCGGACGTGATCACGATCGAGACGTCGCGCTCGGACATGGAGCTGCTCGACGCGTTCGACAGCTTCAGGTATCCGAACGAGATCGGGCCGGGCGTATATGACATCCATTCGCCGAACATCCCGACGCAGGATCACATCGTCGGCCTGATGCAGAAGGCGGCTGAACGGATTCCGGCGGAGCGCCTGTGGGTGAACCCGGACTGCGGCCTGAAGACGCGCCAGTGGGCGGAAGTGATTCCGGCACTGACGAACATGGTCGCCGCCGCGAAGACGCTGCGCAGCCAGGTGCGATAACGCACGCCGTGCCCGTCGGGACGATTACATCCGTTCGCCAGGCCGGTTCCGCAGCATGGTTGGCGACAAGCGCAACGTGATGCTGACCGTGCGCTCGGCCTTCCGGCGGGGAAATGAAAAAGGGCGGCGTGGTGCGCCGCCCCTTGCATGCGAGCGATGACCGGGCAGGCGAGTGACGCAGCCAGCCCGTTGCGGGACGTTACGCGGTGCGCGCGCCGCGCGGCAGCGGCTCGTTCGCCTTGCCGGGCGCACCGGCATCGTCGATGCCGACGCGGCGCGAGATCAGCCACACGCACAGCGACGACAGCACGGCGGCACTCGTGTACTGGATCGCGAGCGGCCACCATTGCGGCGTGGCGTTCTGCGCGATGATGGTCGCGACGAGCGGCGTGAGGCCGCCGGCGAGCGCGCCGCACACCTGGTACGCGATCGAGATCGCCGTATAGCGGATCCGCGCGACGAAGATGCCGCTGACGAAGCCGGCGACCACCGAGTAGTAGCCCGATTCCGCAAGCGTCGCGAGGCCGACGCCGACCGTGATCGACAGCGGCGTGCCCATGTGCACGAGCGGCAGCATCACGAACGGGACGATCGCGGCCCATGCGCCGGTGATCAGCAGCACGCGCGTGGTGCCGAAACGCTGCGCGAGAAATGCTGCGGCGAGTTGCACGACGAACTGCAGCACCGCGACGATCGCCATGCAATGCAGCACCATCGACCGGTCGAGCGACAGGAATTGCGTCGCATAGCTGATCATGAAGATGTTGCTGAAATACACGCCGGCGATGCCGTACACGTTCGCGCCGATCGCGAGCAGCAGCAGCGGCCAATACTTGAGCGCTTCGCGCACCGGGTTGCGCGCGGTGCTGCCGCTCTTCCTGATTTCCTCGAACTCGGGCGACTCGGACACGCTCGCGCGGATCACGAAGCCGACCACCAGCAGCACGGCGCTCGCGAGGAACGGCACGCGCCAGCCCCAGCTCATCATGTCGTCCTTCGACAGCGTGCTGATCGCGCCGAACGCGAGCATCGACAGGATCAGGCCGCTCGCGCTGCCGAGCTGCGCGAACGACGCGAAGAACGTGCGCTTGCCTTCGGGCGCATGCTCGCCGGCGAGCAGCACCGCGCCGCCCCATTCGCCGCCGACCGCGATGCCTTGCAGCACGCGCATCAGCACGAGCAGGATCGGCGCGATCACACCGGCTTGCGCATGGGTCGGCAGCAGGCCGATTGCAACCGTCGACACGGCCATCAGCATCAGCGTCGCGAGCAGCGAACGCTTGCGGCCGAAGCGGTCGCCGAGATAGCCGAACATCACGCCGCCGAGCGGCCGCGCGAAGAAGCCGACCGCGAACGAGCCGAACGATGCGAGCAGGCTGACGAAGCGGTTTTCGCCGGGAAAGAACAGCGGCCCGAACACGATGGCGGCGGCGGTCGCGTAGCTATAGAAGTCGTACCACTCGATCGTGGTGCCGACGAACGAAGCGAGCGCCGCCCGCTTCGGTTGCTTGACGGAAGTCCCCATCTTTTATTGGCTCCTCTGGAATCTTCTGATTTGGAATGGGTCGTGCGTTGCGGGGATCAGTCGCGGTACTTGACGCCCGGCAGCACGCACAGCAGCTCGTACGCGAGGTTCGCGCCGAGCAGCGCGGTGGTGCCGAACGGGTCGTACGGCGGCGCGACCTCGACGAGATCGCAGCCGACGATGTTCAGCCCCTTCGCGCCGCGGATAATCTCGAGCGCCTGCGGCACCGTGAGGCCCGCGATTTCCGGCGTGCCGGTGCCCGGCGCGTAGGCCGGATCGATACCGTCGATGTCGAAGCTGATGTAGACGGGCGTGTCGCCGACGCGCTCGCGCACTTCTTCCATCAGCGGCGCGAGCGACTTGTTCCAGCATTCCTCGGCCTGGACGACGCGGAAGCCCTGCTCGCGGCACCAGTCGAAATCCTCGGCCGCGTAACCCGTGCCGCGCAGGCCGATCTGCGTGACCTTGTCGCCGTGCAGCAGGCCTTCCTCGACCGCGCGGCGGAACGGCGTGCCGTGCGCGATCTTTTCGCCCATCATCGTATCGTTCACGTCGGCGTGTGCATCGACGTGGATCAATGCAACCTTGCCGTGCTTGCGGTGGATCGCGCGCAGGATCGGCAGCGCGATCGTATGGTCGCCGCCGAGCGTGACCGGCTTGCAGTCGTGCTCGAGGATCGCGTCGTACGCGGCTTCGATCCGCGCGATGGAATCGTGCAGGTTGTAGGGATTGATCGCGACGTCGCCGATGTCGGCAACCTGCAGCGAATCGAACGGCGCAGCGCGCGTGGCCATGTTGTACGGGCGCAGCAGCACGGATTCGGTGCGGATCTGGCGCGGGCCGAAGCGCGCGCCGGTGCGGTTGGACGTGCCGAGGTCGAACGGCACGCCGACGAAGCATGCGTCGAGGCCTTCGGCGCTCGCCACGTGCGGCAGGCGCATCATCGTCGCGATGCCGCCGCAGCGCGGCATTTCATTGCCGCCGAGCGGCTGGAAATGGGGGTGGTCGTTCATGGGGCGCCTCTTCCGGTGTGGGGTTGCCGTATCATTCGACGCGGCTTGGCGCACAGTTTTACGCGCTCCGCCGGGAAAGAAGAATGCGAAGATATCGACGTTAACATCGATTTCCATCGATGTATGGAAGGGGAAGAGCGTGCTGGGGAATCTGTCGACCCTCGATCTGCGGTTGATCCGCGTGTTTCTCGCGGTCACGGACGCGGGCGGCGTATCGGCCGCGCAGGCCGTGCTGAACGTCGGGCAATCGACGATCAGCGCGCAGTTGGCGTCGCTTGAGACGCGGCTCGGCTACCGGCTCTGCGAGCGCGGCCGCAGCGGTTTCCGGCTCACGCCGAAGGGCGAACGGTTTCATGCGATGAGCCGCAAGCTGCTCGCGGCGCTCGATGAATTCGGGATGGCCGCGCGGCACATGGACCGCCAGCTGGTCGGCACGCTGAACATCGGCCTGATCGGCCACACGCCGGTGAGCCAGAACGCGCGGATCGCCGAGGCGATCGCCGCGTTCCGCACGCGCGACGAGGCCGTGCGCTTCTCGATCTCCGTGCGCGCGCCGGGCGATCTCGAGGAGAAGCTGCTGAGCGACGAGATCCAGATCGCCGTCGGTTATTTCTGGCACCGCGTGCCGTCGCTGCACTACACGCCGCTGTTCATCGAGCGCCAGGTCGCGTATTGCGGCCGCGGCCATCCGCTGTTCGACGGCGCCGGCACGCTGACGCCGGCCGACGTCGCGGGCTTCGAATGGGCGTGGCGCTCGTATCCGCTGCCGGAAGCGCAGATGTCGACGACGCCCGACCGCGTGACCGCGACCGCCGACAACATGGAGGCCGTCGCGCTGCTGATCCTGTCCGGCCACCACCTCGGCTACCTGCCGCAGCACTTCGCGGCGCCGTACGTCGCGCAGGGGCTGCTCGCGCCGCTCAATCCGGAGCAACTGCGCTACGACGTGACGTTCCACATGGTCGTCGCGCACAACGGGCGCGGTAATCCGCTCGTGGAGGCGTTTCTCGAGGATCTCGAGCGCGCGCACCAGGCGCCGGACATCGCGTGACGCCGGCGCTGCCGACAGTGTGAACGAGCGTTACATCGGCGCGGCACGCTGCGCGGATCACGGCACCGGCAACCCCGCGTCGTGCTTCACCTCGCGCAGCGACAGCGCCGATTCGATCGACGTCACGCCCGGCAGCATCCGCAACGAGTCGCGCACGAACGTGCCGTAGTCGTCGAGGTCGCGCGCGACCACCTGCAGCAGGTAGTCGGCCGTGCCCGCGACGTTGTGGCATGCCAGGATCCGCTCGATGGCCAGCACTTCCCGTTCGAACCGGTCGGCGACCTTGCGGTCGTGCGTCGCGAACCGCACCAGCACGAATGCGACGACGCCGAAGCCGAGCGCCTGGCGCGATAACTGCGCGCGGTAGCGTTCGATGTAGCCGTCGTTTTCGAGACGTTTGAGGCGCCGCGCGCAAGGCGTCTCGGACAAGCCGACGGATTCGGCGAGGCGCGCGATCGGCACGCGGCCGTCGCGCTGCACCGCAGCGAGGATCGCGCGATCGGTTTTGTCGAGTTCGGTCATATTGGCGGAATCCGTGTTCTGATTCCGTGATTGTGGCGGATTCCCCCATGGATCGCCAATCCTGAGCCAAAGTTGGCCAATAATCCCTCTACCTTTAGCGGCAACATATCGTCATTGAAGGACGGGGGCAGAACATGATTTCCACACATTTACTGTTGATCTATCTCGCCGCGCTGGCGGCCATTTATGCGGTGCCGGGGCCCGACATGGCGCTCGTGCTGCAGACCAGCATCGGCCGCGGCGTGCGGCCGGGGATGGCGGCGGCGGCCGGGCTGTCGCTCGCGCGCACCGCGCACGTGACGCTATCCGCATGCGGCGTCGCAGCACTGATCCGCGGTGCGCCGTGGCTGTACGAGGTGATCCGCTACGGCGGCGCGCTTTATCTCGCGTATGTCGCGATCCAGGTGTTCCGCTCGCCTGTGTTCGCGCTCGGCGACGGCGATGCGGCAGCGGCGGGCGAGCTGCGGCAGTCGTTCGTGAAAGGGTTGCTGACGAACCTGCTGAACCCGAAGGCGCTGCTGTTCTGCTCGGTGCTGCTGCCGCAGTTCGTGCGGCCCCAGGCCGGGCCGGTCGTCGTGCAGATGTTCGAACTCGGCGCGCTGCTGGTGGCGGCCGGCGTGTGCTTCGACCTCGCTTGCGTGTTCGGTGCGTCGCGCATCGCGGCGTGGATGCGTGCGCATCCGCTCGCGCAGACGGTGCAGCGCTGGACGTTTTCCGCGGCGCTGATCGGTTTCGCGCTGCGCCTGTCGATGGACTGAGCGCCGCCGCGCATTGCCGCCGCGCGGGTCGACATCGGCTGCGCGGTATCGATGCGCCGATCGGCGCAGGCCGCGCGCAATGCCGGCCTTCGCGCGCATGCCCCGCCGCAGAAGGGCGTGCGCGCAAATCATCTGACTGTTCTAAACTCCCCTTAACTTCGCGCTGCTGCGAACCGACTGACCGAACGGAACCGACTTCCGCCGGCTATGTCCGATTTCCTGGCTGTTCCGTGCAACGCGGTACCAAGGAGGGTCTGAACATGGCAAGGCATCTTCACGCCGACCGTGAACCCCGAATCGTCGCCGAGTCCAAATGCCTCGGCCCGTGCGATCCGGCAGAACGCATCCACGTCACGATCATGTTGCGGCGGCAGGAAGAAGAGCAACTCGATACGTTGGTCCACCAACTCGCCACTGGCGACGCACAGGCAAAACCGCTGTCGCGCGACGCGTTCGCGCAGCGTTTCTCCGCCAATCCCGACGACATCCGCAAGACCGAGGACTTCGCGCGACGTCACCAGTTGACGGTCGATCGCGTCGATCCGGTTGAAAGCGTCGTCGTGCTGTCCGGCATGATCCAGCAGTTCGAAGCGGCGTTCGGCGTGAAGCTCGAGCGTTTCGAGCATCACTCGATCGGCCAGTATCGCGGCCGCACCGGCCCGATCGCGCTGCCCGACGATCTCGGCGACGCCGTCACGGCCGTGCTCGGCCTCGACAGCCGCCCGCAGGCGCGGCCGCACTTCCGGCTGCGCCCGCCGTTCACGCCCGCGCGCGGCGGCGCGGCGGGCGTCACGTTCACGCCGGTCCAGCTTGCGTCGCTGTACGGCTTTCCGGCCGGCGACGGCACCGGGCAATGCATCGCGATCGTCGAACTCGGCGGCGGCTACCGTGCGGCCGACATCCGGCAGTATTTCAGCGGGCTCGGCATCAAGACGCCGCCGACGCTCGTCGACGTGAACGTCGGCACCGGCCGCAATGCACCGTCCGGCGACCCGAACGGCCCGGACGGCGAAGTCGCGCTCGACATCGAGATCGCCGGCGCGATCGCGCCGGCCGCGAAGATCGCGGTCTACTTCGCACCGAACAGCGATGCGGGCTTCATCCAGGCCGTCAACGCGGCCGTCAACGACACGACCAACAAACCGTCGGTGATCTCGATCAGCTGGGGCGGCCCGGAAGCGGTCTGGCAGGCGCAGTCGGCGCAGGCGTTCAACCGCGTGCTGCAGGCGGCGGCCGCGCAGGGGATCACCGTGTGCGCGGCGTCGGGCGACAGCGGCTCGGGCGACGGGCTGCAGGACGGCGCCGATCACGTCGACTTCCCCGCATCGAGCCCGTACGTGCTCGGCTGCGGCGGCACGCAGCTCGATGCGCTGCCCGGGCAAGGCATCCGCAGCGAGGTCGCGTGGAACGACGAGGCGTCGGGCGGCGGCGCGGGCGGCGGCGGCATCAGCACGCTGTTCGACCTGCCGGCGTGGCAGCAGGGGCTCGCCGTCACGCGCGCCGACGGCAGCCGCACGCCGCTCGCGAAGCGCGGCGTGCCGGACGTGGCCGCCGATGCGTCGCCGCAGACGGGCTACGAGGTATCGGTCGCCGGCACGGCCGCCGTGATGGGCGGCACGAGCGCGGTCGCGCCGCTGTGGGCCGCGCTGATCGCGCGGATCAACGCGGCGGCCGGTGCTTCGGCCGGCTGGGTCAATCCGGTGCTGTACAAGAATCCGGGTGCGCTGCGCGATATCACGAAAGGATCGAACGGCACGTATGCGGCCGCGTCGGGCTGGGACGCCTGCACGGGCCTCGGCAGCCCGGACGGCGCGCAGCTTGCCGCGATCCTCGCGCGCAAGCCGTCGAGCTGACGCATCGGCACACGCGTTTTCGTTCGACGCGGGTTTCCTGCCCGCGTCTTTTTTCACCTCCAGGAGCAGCACGATGGGCATCGATTCCGCATCTTCCGGCGGCGTGTATCCGCTGCATCACGGCGACCACAATTCGCATGGCGTGCCGCCGACCATCAATCCGGTCGCGCTGAGCCACGGCCGCGACCAGCCGTTCTTCGATCCGGTTGCGTACGGCAACGGCCCCGACGATTCGGTGACCGACACGACCGAGGCGGCCGCGATCACGCATCACACGATCCTGATCGACGGGAAGCGCATCGCGTACACGGCGACGGCCGGCCACCTCGTGACGGTCGACCCGAGCAGTTCGCAGCCGGCCGCGAAGATCTTCTACGTTGCATTCACGGCCGACGGCGCGAAGGAGGAAACGCGGCCCGTGACGTTCTTCTATAACGGCGGGCCCGGTTCGTCGGCGGTGTTCGTGCTGCTCGGCTCGTTCGCGCCGAAGCGCATCAAGACGTCGATGCCGGGTTTCACGCCGCCCGCGCCGTACCAGATGGAAGACAACCCGGACAGCATGATCGACCACAGCGACCTGGTGTTCATCAACCCGGTCGGCACCGGCTATTCGGCGGCCGTCGCGCCGAACAAGAACCGCAATTTCTGGGGCGTCGACCAGGACGCGGATTCGCTGAAGCAGTTCATCAAGCGCTACCTGACGAAGAACAACCGCTGGAATTCGCCGAAATACCTGTTCGGCGAATCGTACGGCACCGCACGCAGCTGCGTGCTCGCGTACAAGCTGCACGAGGACGGCGTCGACCTGAACGGCGTCACGCTGCAATCGTCGATCCTCGACTACCGGCAGGCCGGCAACCCGGTCGGCGCGTTGCCGACCGCCGCGGCCGACGCGTGGTATCACAAGAAACTCGGCGTCACGCCGGCGCCGACCGATCTCGGCGCGTTCGTCGAGGAAGTCGCGCAGTTCTCGCGCACCGACTACCTGAACGCGCTGCGCAACGCCCCGCATGCGGACCCGGCCGCCGTGCAGAAGCTGTCGCAATACACGGGCATCGACACGGCGACGCTGCAATCGTGGAGCCTCGACATCGCGGGCTACGATGCACGCGGCAATTCGCTGTTCCTGACGACGCTGCTGCATGCGCAGGGGCTCGCGCTCGGCTCGTACGACGGCCGCGTGACCGGGATCTCGTCGGGCATCGCCGGCAAGATCGACCCGAACTCGGGCGGCAACGACCCGACGATGACGGCCGTGACGGGCGTCTATACGGCGATGTGGAACAGCTACCTGAACGAGCAGTTGAAGTTCACGTCGAATTCCGCGTTCACGGACCTGAACGACCAGGCGTTCCGGAACTGGGATTTCGGCCACATCGACCCGACCGGTGCGCAGCAGGGCATCGATGCGCAGGGGAACGTGATCCTCTACACGGCCGGCGATCTCGCCGCGGTGATGGCGCTGAACGTCGACCTGAAGGTGCTGTCGGCGAACGGTTTGTACGATTTCGTCACGCCGTTCTACCAGACCGTGATCGACCTGCAGCAGATGCCGCTCGAGGACCAGAAGGTGCGGCAGAACCTGTCCGCGCGGTTCTATCCGTCGGGGCACATGGTGTATCTCGACGGCGGCTCGCGCACCGCGCTCAAGCGCGATCTCGCAACGATGTACGACACGACGGTCAGCGATACGGGCGCGCGGATGCGGATCCGCGCGCTGCAGGCGAAGAAGACGGGCGGGCACGCGTAGCGTTGCCCGTCGTTTGGTTGCCGCGCGTAGCCGCTACGGTGCGCGCGGCGGTCGGGTTCCGACGCTGTGGGCCGGTCGCGCCGGGCCGCGGCGCCGGATTGCGACGCGACGGCGGTGGTTCAGTCGCAGCAGCGGCTTACGCGGTCGGCCAGTCGAACGGCGTGTACGGCAGCGCGCGCTTGTGGCGCGAGCCGTCGTAGAAGCGCAGCACCGTTTCGTACACATGGTCGCTGACCGGCTTGCCTTCGAGGAAATCGTCGATCTCGTCGTAGCTGACGCCGTATGCGTGCTCGTCGGGGCGCAGCGGGCGCAACTCCTCGAGGTCGGCCGTCGGCACCTTCATCACGATCGCTTCGTCGCCGCCGAGCGCGCGGGCAACCGCGCGCACGCGGCGCTTGCTGAGGCCCGCGAGCGGCAGGATGTCCGCGCCGCCGTCGCCGAACTTCGTGAAGAAACCCATCAGCGATTCGGCCGCGTGATCGGTGCCGATCACGATGCCGCGCCGCGCGCCGGCCACCGCGTACTGCGCGATCATGCGCTCGCGCGCCTTGATGTTGCCGTGCACGAAATCCTGTTGCGCGGGCGTGTCGAACGCATGGCCGGATGCGACCAGCGACGCGAGCATCGCATCGGCGGCCGGCTTCACGTCGACGGTCAGCTCCTCGTCAGCGCGCACGAACGCGAGCGCGCGCTGCGCGTCGGCTTCGTCGTTCTGCACGCCGTTCGGCAAACGCATCGCGATGAAGCGCGCATCGTAGTCGTCGGAGCGCAGGCGTTCGACCGCCAGTTGCGCGAGCCGCCCGGCCGTCGACGAATCGACGCCGCCGCTGATGCCGAGCACGTAGGTCCGCAGGCCGGTTGAACGAAGGTACTGCGCGAGGAACTCGACGCGGCGGGCGATCTCGGCCTCGGCGTCGAAGTGCGGGGCGACGTTCAGTTCGGCAATGATCGCGCGTTGGCGGCTGGCGTAATCGGCGGATGTCATGAAGGTGGTTCCGGAACGAAATGCAAGGCGCCCATCATAAGCGCAATCGCGGCGGGGCGCCGCGCCGGGCGTGCGATCCGGCCGCCTCGCGTTGCTTCGGCGAGACGCGCTGCATCGCCGTGGTGCACGGTGCGCCGGGCGGGTGCAGGATGCCGCGGGACGAGCGTCCGTGAGGCCGATCTCGATGAGCTTGCCGGCAAGCGTCGGCGCGGCCGCACGACCGCGCGCATGTGCGCCCGCGTCAGCGCCGCGCGAGCACGACGCCGGCCAGCGCGAGCGCGAAGCCGAAGAGCTGGATCGCCGCGAGCGTTTCGCCGAACAGCAGGTAACCCTGCAGCGCGGCAAGCGGCGGCGCGAGGAACAGCAGTGACGTCGCGCGCGCCGCGTTGCCGCGCCGTAGCATCCACATCAGCATCGTGACCGCGCCGCCGGACAGGAACACGACGCCCCACACGAGCGACACCCACAGCGCCGGCGCGCCGATCCAGCGTGTTTCATGCAGCAGCACGACGAAGATCGCCGCGACGATCGCGGCGCCGAAGTTCTGCACGGCGACCGCGGTGCGCAGGTCGCTCTGCGCGAGCTTGCCCTTCTGGTACAGCGAACCGGCGGTGATCGACCCGACCGCGAGCACCGATACGGCAACGACGAACCACGCAGGCGCCGCGCCCGGCGGCGGCGCGACGCCGCCCGCGACCTTCGGCGCCAGCACGAGCGCGACGCCGGCGAGCCCGAGCGCCATCCCGAACCAGCCGCGCGCGGGCAGCCGCTCGTTGAACAGCGGGACGGCGAGCACGGCGGTGGCGAGCGGCTGCAGCGCGCCGAGCAGCGCCATCACGCCCGCGTTCAACCCTTGCGCGACGGCCCAGTAGCTCGCGCCGAGATAGACGCCCTGCAGCAGCGCGCCCGCGATCAGGTGGCGCGGCCACTCGCGGCGGGCCGGCCACGGCGCGCGCGCGACGAGCGCAACCGCGCCGAACAGCGCGGCCGTACCCGCGAAACGCGCGAGCAGGAACAGGTTGGGATCGGCGTAGGGCTTGATTGCCCGTGCAACGATGAAGCCGGTGGACCACAGCGCGACGAAAGCGGCGGCGACGATCGAGGTAAGCATGCGAGGCGGGCCGCGATGCGGCCGGACAGGACCGTAAAGTCGGCCAGTATCGCGGGAAGCGGCATCGGCGTCTTGTCGAATCCTGCACTCGTGCCGCGCATCGTGCGAATGCGCCGGCGCTCGTTGCTTGCCGGGCATCCGGCATCCGGCGCGGGCCGGCTATCGGCTATCGGCTATCGGCTATCGGCTATCGGCGGGCGCGAGCGGGGCGCGGACGAGGCGCCGACGGGAAGGGCGCCACACCGCACACGGTGCGGGCAAGCGCGAAGCGGCGGAG
This sequence comes from Burkholderia sp. BKH01, assembly GCF_025685725.1. Lineage (NCBI taxonomy): Bacteria > Pseudomonadati > Pseudomonadota > Betaproteobacteria > Burkholderiales > Burkholderiaceae > Burkholderia > Burkholderia sp. BKH01. The sequence goes on from NZ_JAOTQT010000023.1 coordinate 18,236, forward strand.
CTCAGTCGATCGAGAACGTGTCGAGCGGCTGGTTGGCGCGCGCGTCGGTCGCGAAGCGTGCGGCGAGCTGCTCGTAGAGCCGGCGGGCTTCGTCGAGCGTCAGGTCGATCCAGTACGGATCGCCGGCCGCATCGTTGAGTCGTTCGGGCGGAAACTGGATTTCGATCACGCTGCCTTTGCGATACATTGTGCGGGCCCCTTTGCTTGGTCTGTCGTTTGAGGAAGCGCAAAGTGTAGCAACCGGCACTGCGCCGATTCGCGCGCGTGAGGCAATACAGAATTTCGCTTTCGGGGAATGCGGCCGACCGTGTTTCGCGCCGCGGTCAAATCGCGGTCAAACGGCCGTAATACAATACCCGGCTTACCCATTACCAGTCGCCCCGGGCGCACACGCGATGCTGGCGGAACAACGTCATCAATACATCCTGTCGGAGCTCGGACGGTCGGGCGCGTTGTCGGTCGCGGAACTCGTGCGCTCGCTCGACGTGTCGCGCGAGACCGTGCGGCGCGACCTGAACGCGCTCGCCGCGCGCGGCCTGCTCGTGATGACACATGGCGGTGCGCTGGCCGCCGACCGCCGCGAACCGAGCCTGTCCGAGCGCGAAGCCGCGAACGCCGAAGCGAAGCGCACGATCGGGCGGCGCGCGGCCGAATTCGTGCCCGACGACGCATCGGTGCTGATCGATTCGGGCAGCACGCCGCACGCGGTTGCGCTTGCGCTCGCCGACCGGCACCGGCTGTCGATCTATACGAACGACTGGCGCACCGCGTTCGTGCTCGCGCGGCGCAACGGCAACCGCGTGACGCTGCTCGGCGGCGAACTGTCCGACGACGAGGACGCAACCTTCGGGCTCGACACGATCCACCAGCTTGCGCAATACCACGTCGATTTCGCGTTCGTCGGCGCGGGTGGCATCACGCCCGACGGCGAGTGCACCGACTACTCGCGGATCGCGGCCGAAGTGCGCAGCCGGATGATCGCGGCGGCCGGCACGGCGATCATCGTCGCCGACCATTCGAAATTCGGCCGCGTGACGCCGGTGCGGATCAACGGCGCGGCCGCCGCGCGCTATCTCGTGACCGAACGCGCACCCGACAAGGCTGTGCGCCGCGCACTGACCGCACGCGGGATCGAGCTGCTCGTGTGCGACTGACGCGCGCCCGACATACAAGGTTCACCGAACCGTCATTCCGCGGGAAGAACCTCTGCCGACACTGACGCATTCATTTCGACCGGCCTCGCGGCCAGGGAGCAACGAATGACCGTCAGCGTGCGCAGCTATCTTTCCCCCACTCTCGTCCTGCTGGCCTTCGACTGGGCCGATGCGCAGTCGCGCAACGATTTCCTCGGCTTCGCGATCCGGCGCACGCCGGGATTCTGGTCGGCCGACGGCAAGACGCGCGCGCCGGACAGCTGGCTGCCGAACCGGCTGACGTTCGACGGCCCGGCCGCCGACACGCAGGGCGACGCGCCGACCGACCAGGCTCCGATCCAGAAATTCATGTGGTGGGACGCGCGCATCGATCCGCAGGACCGCGGCGCGTCGTTCCGCTACGACGTCTATCCGGTCGTCGGCACGCCCGACAATCTGCAGGTGCTCGACGCGCAAGCCGGCGTGTGCGACGTCGTGCTGCCCGCGCATATCGAGGACGGCATCGGCACGTGGTTCAACCGCGCGGTGGTGAGTTCGCAGGCGTTCGCGAAGCAGGTCGCGGCGCTGGGCCTCGCGCAGAATGCGGCGCCGAGCGCGGCGCAGGCGTTGAAGCTGCGCACCTGGCTCTCGAACGACATGGAGCAGGTGTTCGCGGAGATGCTCGACCCCGCGTCGCGCGCGGCGTCGGCCGTCTATCACCTGACCGACACGCTGTGGGCGCTGCCCGCGTTCGAAGCGTTCGGGCGCAAGCACGGCGATGCGTCGCTCGCGATCGTCTACGACGCGCACACGACGGCGCGCCAGGGCAAGCCGCCGCTGCCGTCGCCGAACCAGCCGGCCGTCGACGCGCTGCAAGGGCTCGCGACGCTCGCGCCGCGCGACAAGACGCACATCATGCACGACAAGTTCATCGTGACCGATGCGCCTTCGAACCCGTCGCCCGCGCGCGTGCTGACCGGTTCCGCGAACTTCACGACCGAGGGGCTGACCGAGCAGGCCAACGTGCTGCACGCGTTCGACTCATCCGCGCTCGCCGCGCTGTACAACGACCGCGCGCATGCGCTGGCCGCGAATCCGTCGATCGCGGAGACGGCGCGGCTGTCGCCGGGCTGGTCGGCGCCGATGACGATCGGCAGCGCGCAGGTGCGGCTGGCATTCTCGCCCGAACCGGCGGGGCAGCGCACCGAGATCGACACGATCGTCGCCGCGATCGCGGCCGCGAAGCATTCGGTGTCGTTCTGCCTGTTCATGCCGACCGACGCGGCGCTGCGCGACGCATGTTTCGCGGCCGGCGACCGCGGGCTGATGATGTTCGGGCTCGTGAACAAGATCAACATCGGCAGCGCGACGAAGGCCGATGCCGCGCTGCAGGCCGGCCAGCCGCTCGATGCGGCGACGCTTGCGAACCTCGAGCTGTATCACCGCAGCCGCGACAACCACGACGTGATCGACGCCGAGTACTTCTCGCCGGCGACGGTGCCGCAGGGCTTCGAGCCGGAATTGCGACAGTTTCCGGGTGAACCGGCGCCGGCCTATCCGCCCGTCGTGATCCATCACAAGTTCATCGTGATCGATGCGGAAGGCGCGAATCCGGTCGTCTATACGGGCTCGGCGAACATGAGCCGCAATTCCGAGCAGTACAACGACGAAAACCTGCTCGAGATTCGCGACAAGCGGATCGCGGGAATCTATCTGGCGGAATTTCTGCGGCTCTACGAGCACTATCGCGCCAGGGCGCTGGCGATCAGTGCGAAGCAGCACGGTGCTGGCACGGGTACGCATGCGCGGCTCGCGCTTGCGCCCGATTCGAGCTGGGCGAAGAAGTATTACGTGGCGGGAAGCCCGGAAGAGAAGGCGCGGCTCGCGCTGGCGTCGACCGCGCCGACGGATTGAAGCGTTGACGCGCGAAGGGCACGGACGTTTCGTGCCCCCGGCTGCTCCGGCCGCCGCTTACGCGGCGACGTAGCGCAGCACGGCGTCGGCGATCGTGTCGCGATGCCGTGCGCGCAGGCGAGGCGCCGACGGGTCGCGGCCGAACGCGGCGCCGAACGTGTAGCGGTTCGACACGCGGTGGAAGCAGAACGAGCTGATCAGCAGGTGCAGGTCGAACGCATCGATGTCCTTGCGGAACGCGCCGCTTGCCGCGCCGCGCTCGACCAGTTCCTCGAGCGTCTTGATGATACTGACGTTGCGGTTCTTGAACGACTTGAGCTGTTCGAGATACTTCGCGCCGTGGATGTTTTCGATCGACACGAGGCGGACGAAGTCGCGATGCTTGTCGTGATAGTCGAACGTGAATTCGACGAGGCGGCGCATGCCTTCGCGCGGCTCCATGTCACCGACGTGCAGTTCCTGCTCGAGCGCGCGGATGTCGCCGTACACCTTCTCCAGCACGGCCTCGTACAGGCCTTCCTTGCTTTCGAAGTAGTAATAGAGCATCCGCTTCGTCGTGTTCGTGCGCTCGGCGATCGCGTCGACGCGCGCACCGGCGAGGCCCATCGCGGAGAATTCCTGCGTGGCGACCTCGAGGATGTTGCGCTTGGTTTGCTCGGGATCGTATTTGCGCCGCGCGTCGGACGCAAGCGCGCGGCTTTCGGACGTGGCGGCCTTGCTTCCTGCTTTCATGTGAATTTGTTGTGGGTTCGCGGCGGCTTGGAAAAGGCATTCTAGCATGTGGGAAATCGCCGCCCGGCCGACCCTCCGCTCTAATCGGCAAGGCCGTTTCGGTCGCAGCGGCCGCTCAGCGGCGGCAGGACGCGAGCGCGTCGCGGGCCTGGTATGCGGTGTACGTGAGCTGTGCGGCGGCCAGCCCGGCCAGCCCGAACGTACGCGTGAGCCCGAACGCTCCGAATCCGTCCGGCACGGGCCGGCCTTCGGCCAGCGCGGCCGCGAGCGCTTCGCCGGCGACCGTGGTCGGCGCCATCCCGTGGCCGCCGAACGCGATCGCGTGCCACACGCCGTCCGCGTCGCGGCCGATCTGCGGCATCTTGTGCCGCGCGTAGCTCATCAGCCCGCCCCACGCGTAGTCGACCTTCACGCCTTCGAGTTGCGGATACACGCGCAGCAGGTCGCGCCGCAGCAGGCGTGCGATCGCGTCGGGGCCGCGGTCGAGCACCGAGATCCGGCCGCCCCACAGGATGCGCGTGTCCTTCAGCGGGCGGTAGTAGTCGAACGCGAAACGCGTGTCGTAGATCGCGTACGGCGCGTCGATCGCGTCCGGCAGGCGCGCGCCGAGCGGTTCGGTCGCGATTACGTAAGTGGCGATCGGCAGCACTGAGCGTTCGATGCGCGGCGACACGCCGCGCGCGTAGCCGCCGCCGGCGAACACGACGTCCTTCGCGCGCACCGCGCCCTGCGCCGTGCGCACGACGTACCCGGCGCCTTCGCGCGCGATGCCGAGCGCGGCCGAGCGCTCGTACACGCGCGCGCCGCCGCGCGATGCGGCCGCCGCGACGCCGAGCACGTACTTGAGCGGATGGAAGTGGAATGCGTTCGGCTCGAACAGGCCGCCGTAGTAGCGCTGCGTCTTCAGCCGCGCGCGCAGTGCGTCCGTCGACACGGGCTCCCAGTCGACGCCGAGTTCGGCCTTCATCAGCCTACGCACGCTGTCGAGCCGGGAAGGATCGTCGAACCAGTTCGCGAGCATCACGCCCTCGTCGACGATGTCGCAGTCGATCCCGTAGCGCGCGATCCGCGCGCGGATCAGGTCGACCGCATCGACGGTGAGCCGGTACAGCCGGCGGCCTTCCTCGCGGCCGAGCGTGCGCAGCAGGTCGGCGTTGTCGAGGCTGTAGCCGCCGAATACGAAACCGCCGTTGCGGCCCGATGCGCCGAAGCCGACCCGTTCGCTGTCGAGCACGACGACGTCGCGCACGCCGCGCTCGACGAGGCCGAGCGCCGTGCACAGGCCGGCGAGGCCGCCGCCGACGATGCAGACCTGCGTGTCGATCGGGCCGGTCAGTTGCGGGTAGGGCTGGCGGGTAACGGTGGCTTCGTAGAAGTTCTGCATGCGATTTCGTTGACTCGTAACGGCGGAAAAACGGACGGCGCGCGTCGATCTTGCCTGAACGCGCGCGCCGCGTCGAATGGGGGTTGTCAAGGCGCCGGCTGCCGTGGTCGGGCGGCGGCCGGCGCGATGCGGGCCGTCAGCCGCCCGGTGTCGGGTTGGCCGGGCGGGCGACGTAGCCCGCGAAGCCGGTTTCGGCCTGCGGTGCAGCTTCGGGCGTCGCGTTGCGTTCGATCCACGGCGCGATCTCCATGTCCTCGTAGCGCACCAGGCGGCATTTGCGCACGAGCGCATAGCCGAGCCAGATCGCGAGGAAGAACGGCAGGCCGATGTAGGTCGCGGCGATGCCGGCCCAGTCGACCTTGTCCGCGAGGAGCGCCTGGTAATCCTGCCCGAGCGCGACGACCGCGCACAGCGCGAATGCGAACAGCGGGCCGAACGGGAACCACTTCGACCGGTACGGCAACTGGTCGAGCCCGTAGCCCTGCTTCAGGAAACCCTTGCGGAACCGGTAGTGGCTGACCGCGATGCCGAGCCACGTGATGAAGCCGGCCATGCCCGACGTGTTCAGCAGCCACAGGTAGACGGTCTTGTCGCCGTACAGCGACGTGAGGAAGCACAGCGCGCCGACGGCCGTCGTCGCATACAGCGCATTGCGCGGCACGCCGCCCGGCGACAGCTTCGCGAACATTCGCGGCGCGCGGCCTTCGACCGCGAGGTTGTAGAGCATCCGCGTCGATGCGTACATGCCCGAGTTGCCGGCCGACAGCACGGCGGTCAGGATCACCGCGTTCATCACGCCGGCCGCGAACGCGAGGCCCGCGTGGCGGAACACGAGCGTAAACGGGCTCACGCCGATGTCGGTCACGTCGCTCTTCAGCAGGCTCGGATCGGTATAGGGAATCAGCACGCCGATCACGAAGATCGCGAACACATAGAACAGCAGGATGCGCCAGAAGATCTGGCTCACCGCGCGCGGGATCGTCGTGCGCGGGTTTTCAGATTCGCCGGCCGCGACGCCGATCATTTCGGTGCCCTGGAACGAGAAGCCCGCGATCATCGCGACGCCGAGCATCGTCGCCCAGCCGCCGGCGAACGGCGCGTCGCCGATCGTGAAGTTGCCCCAGCCCGCGCTCGGGCCGCCCTGCATGATCCCGAAGATCATCAGCAGGCCGACGCCGACGAATGCGAGCACCGTCAGCACCTTGATCAGCGCGAACCAGTATTCGGCCTCGCCGAAACCACGCACCGACAGCGCGTTGAGCGCGAAGATCAGCGTGAGGAACAGCGCGCTCCACCAGACGCCCGGCACTTGCGGAAACCAGTAGTGCATCACGAGCTGCGCGGCGACGAGCTCCACCGCCAGCGTTACGGCCCAGCTGTACCAGTAGTTCCAGCCGAGCGCGAAGCCGAAGCCTTCGTCGACGAACTTTGCGCCGTAGGTCGCGAACGAGCCCGACACGGGCATGAACGCGGCCATTTCGCCGAGGCTCGTCATCAGGAAATAGACCATCAGGCCGATCACCATGTACGCGAGCATCGCGCCGCCGGGGCCGGCCTGCGAGATCGACGCGCCGGACGCGACGAACAGGCCCGTGCCGATCGAGCCGCCGATCGCGATCATCCGCAGATGGCGGGCCTGCAGCGCGCGGTGGAGGGACGGCTTCGCGGGCGGCGAGCCGGACGGACGGGGCGAATCGGGGCGGGCATCTGAATGCATGGCGGGCGCTGGGCGCTGTCTCCGGGATTGCTTTTTCGGTGACGAAGCGCGACGCGTTGCCGGCCGGGCAGCGGTGGTGCTTCGCGGGAACGGGCCGGATGAACCGGGCCGCGATGCGTGTCGCGTTCGTCTTGTCGTCCGGCTGCCGTAGCGGCGGCCGGCGGCGTGCCGGGTGCGTTGCACCTCGACGTCGCACCGATTGTGTGTGCCCGATGCACGGGCGGCAAACGATATTTCCGCACAGGGTGATGCGGCTTTGTCATCAACTTGCGTCGCGTCGAGACGCGTCCGACGGCCCGGCCAGGGGCTTTGGAAACGTCCCGTATCGGCACTAAAAAGCGTCGGTCCGGGCCGCCGAGGTGTTGCGTTTTGGGAATGAAGTCGTGAGTTAATATCAATAGCGGCCCGACTTGTGGCCGCCGACAATGTGTTTCATGGATCGTGCCTCGCGAGGCTGGGGCGCGCCGTCCGGCCGGGCTTCTCGGCGGCGGCGCAGCGCGATGCGCCGTGCGGCGCACCGGGCCCGCCGAGCTGCGCATCCGCTTGCACAGGGCGCGCGAACGCGCTCCAATCGAATCACGCGGGCGGCGCTGCCGCCGCACCGATCAATCTGTCCCTGAAGAGGAAGTGATGCAATTCAACGACATTCTTGCCGCGCTCGATATCGATCTCGCCCAGTGGAAAGGCAATGCGCTGACCGCGCGTTCGCCGCTCGACGGCGCGACGCTCGCGACGCTGGCCGTCGACACGCCCGCCGACGCCGAGCGCAAGATCGACGCCGCGCATGACGCATTCCTCAAGTGGCGCACGGTGCCGGCGCCGGTGCGCGGCGAACTCGTGCGCGTGTTCGGCAACGTGCTGCGCGAGCACAAGGCCGCGCTTGGCCACCTCGTCACGCTCGAGGCCGGCAAGATCACGTCGGAAGGCCTCGGCGAAGTGCAGGAAATGATCGACATCTGCGATTTCGCGGTCGGCCTGTCGCGCCAGCTTTACGGCCTCACGATCGCGTCGGAGCGCCCGGGCCACCGGATGATGGAAACGTGGCACCCGATCGGCGTGTGCGGCGTGATTTCGGCGTTCAATTTCCCGGTCGCGGTGTGGGCGTGGAATGCGGCGCTCGCGTTCGTGTGCGGCGACCCGGTCGTGTGGAAGCCGTCGGAGAAGACGCCGCTTACCGCGATCGCCTGCCACGTGCTGCTCGAGAAGGCGCTGCGCGAGTTCGACAAGACGCATCCGGGCGTCGCGCCGGAAGGGCTGAGCCAGCTGGTGCTCGGCATGCGCGATGTCGGCGAGGTGCTGACGGCGTCGAAGAAGGTGCCGGTCGTCAGCGCGACGGGCAGCGTGCGGATGGGCACGGAAGTCGCGAAGGTGCTGAGCCAGCGTCTCGCGCGCGGCATCCTCGAACTCGGCGGCAACAACGGGATGATCGTCGCGCCGAGCGCCGATCTCGACCTCGTCGTGCGCGCGGTCACGTTCGCGGCGGTCGGCACGGCCGGCCAGCGCTGCACGACGCTGCGCCGCCTGATCGTCCATCGCAGCATCGTCGATCAACTGCTGCCGCGCATCGAGAAGGCCTACACGTCGGTGAAGGTCGGCAGCCCGCTCGAAGAAGGCACGCTGGTCGGCCCGCTGGTCGATCGCGCGTCGTTCGACGCGATGCAGAAGGCGCTGGCCGATGCACGCGAGCAGGGCGGCGAAGTGAAGGGCGGCGAGCGCGTCGACGTCGGTCACGCGGATGCGTACTACGTGCGTCCGGCAATCGTGCGGATGCCGAAGCAATCGGCGGTGGTCGAGCGCGAGACGTTCGCACCGATCCTGTACGTGATGGTCTACGACAACTTCGAAGACGCGATCGACTTGCACAACGCGGTGCCGCAAGGCCTGTCGTCGGCGATCTTCACGAACGACATGCGCGAGGCCGAGCAGTTCATGTCGTCGGCGGGCAGCGATTGCGGGATCGTCAACGTGAACATCGGCACGAGCGGCGCGGAGATCGGCGGCGCGTTCGGCGGCGAGAAGGAAACGGGCGGCGGCCGCGAGTCGGGTTCGGATGCGTGGAAGGCGTATATGCGTCGCGCGACGAATACGATCAATTACAGCCGGCAGCTGCCGTTGGCGCAGGGCGTGAAGTTCGACGTGTAATGCGGGGCGCCGGTTTCGGCGCCGCGTGTGAATGAAACGGGCCGGTTGCCGCGATGCGGTGCCGGCCCGTCGTGTTTGGGGCGGTGGAGTATCGTGCGCGTTGGCGTCAATCGGGATTCCTGACGCGGGCCGGCGACGAATGAGTGGTGTCCGGGGACGATGCCGCGAACCATCGCATCGAGCGCGTGCGGCCTGTTCCAGTCGAATACGCGCTGGCGCGCAACGCCCGTTACTTCTCCACCGCCGGCATGTTCTGCACCACCAGCATCTGCGGGCTCGACAGCGTGATCCCCGCCGCACGCAACCGCTTCAGGATCTCGAACAGCAGATCGCTCTTCGTCGAACTCGCGATCCGCGGGCTCGCCACGTAGCCCGTCACGCTCAGCGTGATCCCGTCCGGCGTGAGCTGGCTGAACGTCACCGACGGCGCCGGTTTCTCGAGAATCGCGTCATGCGTGCGGTACGCATCGAGCAGCAGGTCGCGCACCTGCTCGGGATCGGTGTTCAGCGGGAACGTCAGCACCAGCGTCGCGACGCCCTGCGTGCTGTTGCCCATCGTCACGTTGCGCAGGTTCTGCGAGATCAGTTGCGAGTTCGGCACGATCACGGTCGAGCGGTCGCTGAGCTGGATCTCGGTTGCGCGCACATTGATGCGGCGGATGTCGCCTTCGACGCCCGCGATGCTGATCATGTCGCCCACCTTCACCGGCCGCTCGGTCAGCAGGATCAGCCCCGACACGAAATTCTTCACGATCTCCTGCAGGCCGAAGCCGATACCCACCGACAGCGCACTGACGATCCACGCGAGGTTGTTCCACCTGACGCCGAGCAGGCCGAGCGTCATCAGCACGAGCAGCACGTAGCCGACGTTGGTGAACAGCGTGATCAGCGACACGCGCATCCCCGTATCCATGCCGAGCGCGGGCATGAATTCGCCGTCGAGCCAGCGGCGCAGCGAGCGCAGCAGGTAGAAGCCGATCGCGAAGCCGATTACGGCATTCAGGATCCGGTCGGGCATGATGTTCAGGCTCTGCAGCCGCTGGCTGCCGATCATCGCGACCGCGCTGTCGAGCAGGTCGCCCGGTGTCGTGCCGAAGCCGCCCGTCAGCAGCGCGATGGCCGCGATCAGCATCAGCAGGCTCGTGCCGAAACCGGACAGGACGGTGCGGGCCTGGTCGAGGTGCCGGTCTTCGAGCGCGAACAGGTTCTTGATCTGCTGGCCCGTCGACAGGCTCGCGGAGAACAGGCTTTCGCTCGCGTCGCGCGTCAACTGGATCAGGATATAGGTGGCGCACAGCACGATCTCGAACCACACGAGTTCGTAGGTGATGAAGCGCGCGACCGTGATGTAGCCGATCAGGAGTGCAATCAGCGACACGACGATCGCCAGCGTGACGCCGGCGTGGATCAGCCCGGCGAGCGTGGAGCGCTGTTCGGGCGCCTCGCCGGCCGCCGCGAGCTCGCTGCGCGCGCGGTTCGAGCGCAGCAGCGACGCGCCGACCGTCAGCGCGACGACGAGCGATACGATGCCGCGGCCGAACAGCGTGACCGACAGGCTGGTGTCGACGATCCGGTTGATCGATTCGAGCGTGCCGGACATCAGCAGCAGCGCGGCCAGGATGCCGGGGAACGGCTTCATCGCGAGCGCGACGGGATCGGCGAGCGCCGGCAGGCGCCACGACGGATGCTTCGTGCAGAGTAGCGCGCGGCCGAGCCCGGCGATTAGTGCGCAGGTCGCGGCAAGCTTCGCGAACTGGTCCCACAGATCGGTCAGCGACGGTGTGAGCTCGTAATGGCGTGCGACCGCGAGGTAGAGGATCTGAACGGCGAAGGCGGTTGCCAGGAAGGTCGACAACGCGGTCGACAGCGCCAGCGCCAGCGCGCTGCGGCGCAAGCGGGTGGGCGGCAGGCGGTTCAGGCAGATCCACGCGAGCCCGCGCTCGATGAGCCGGCGGCCGCCGAGCCACATCGCGAACGAGGCGATCAGCAGCAGCGTGGTGATCGCCCGTTGTCCGGGCACCCACGACGAGCGCAGCATGTCGCGCAGTTCGTCGTTGAAATCCTCGAGCCGCTGGATGTCGTCCGGCGAACGCTGGAACAGCGGCAGCCAGAATTGCGCGCTGAAGATGCCGCCCGAACGGAACGCGAGCTGGTTCTTCAACTGGCTGCGATGCAGCTTCGCGAACTGTTCGGTCAGGTTCGCGAGGTTGGTCTTCTGGTCGGCGGCCTGTTTCAGCGCCGCATCGAGCTGTGTCTTGCGCGCGTCCAGCGTCGCGCGCTGCTTCACGACGGCGGGCGTTTCCGGCGCGGCGCCTTCGGCCGGCGCCGGGCCGAGCACGTCGAGTTGCGCCTGGACCTGCGCGCGCTGCGGAACGAGCTCGCTCTGCAGCTTCGCGACATCGGTGCTGAGTTCCTGCGTCGCATCGCCGAGCGCGTCCAGCTCCTTGCTGTTGGATGCGGTCGAGGTCTGCTGCTTGATGCGGTCCTGTTCGACCTGCATCTGCTTGAGCTGCGCGACGGCGTCGTTCAGCGAGATGGCCGGCACGGACGCGTCGGTGCCGCTCGCGCCCGGGGCGGAAGCGGCCGCCGGAAACGCCGACGCGGTCGCGATCGCCGCGAACTGCAGCAGCGCGATCAGCGCGACCCGGCGGGCGTACGTGGATAGTCGTTGTATGAACATGGAATGCTTGCGATTTGCCGACAATGTCGGTCGCCGAAAGGCGCCCGGAAGCCGGTAGTTGGCCCGGTAAGCATGTTACCGGGGCGGGGAACGCGTGGTTGTACCGATTGCGTACCCCATTTGCGGCGATTTCCGCGGCGCGCGCCCGCGCGAAACGGCGTGCCGGGCCCGTACCGTCGGGCCGGCACCGCCGAGGCGCTGCGCGGGCGGCGCCGGATCGCCGTTCCGACGCGTTTACCGTACCCGACAGACGGTTACGCAATTTACACAATATCCGGCGCGAAATCGGGGTGTCCGAATCGGTTCGGGGCGTGCAACACGGCCGGGCTTCTGGCGTGCACGTGCGCCGGACGGACGTGCCGGTACAATGCAGCGATTCGCCCGACGGCGGCTCGACGGTCGCCGGACAACAACACACAACACGACACGATCAGGAGACGCGCCCAAGATGGCCTCAACGGACAGCCTTTCGCAGGCATCTTCCCAATCCCCATCCATCGACCCCGGCTCGATCTCGGCCCGCCTCGACCGCCTGCCACCGACCCGCAGCGTCTGGAAGCTCGTCATACTGCTGAGCCTCGGCTTCTTCTTCGAACTCTACGACCTGCTCTACAGCGGCTACGTCGCGCCCGGCCTCGTGAAAAGCGGGATCCTTTCGGCGACGACGCACGGCCTGTTCGGCACCACGGGCGTCGCGAGCTTCATCGCCGCGCTGTTCTCCGGGCTTTTCATTGGCACGATCGCGTGCGGTTTCCTCGCCGACCGCTTCGGTCGCCGCGCGATCTTCACGTGGTCGCTGCTGTGGTACACGGCCGCCAACGTCGTGATGGCGTTCCAGGACACCGCGGCCGGGCTGAACTTCTGGCGCTTCGTCGTCGGCCTCGGGCTCGGTGTCGAGATGGTGACGATCGGCACGTACATCTCCGAACTCGTGCCGAAGCAGATCCGCGGCCGCGCATTCGCGTGCGAGCAGGCGGTCGGGTTCGTCGCGGTGCCGGTGGTCGCGTTTCTGGCTTACCTGCTCGTGCCGCATGCGCCGCTCGGCCTCGACGGCTGGCGCTGGGTCGTGCTGATCGGCGCGCACGGCGCGCTCTTCGTGTGGTGGATTCGCCGCGAGCTGCCGGAAAGCCCGCGCTGGCTCGCGCAGCAGGGCCGGGTCGACGAAGCCGACCGCATCATGCGCGCGCTCGAAGCGAAGGTCGAAGCCGAATACGGGCGGCCGCTGCCGCAGCCTGCGCCGGCCGAACCCGTGCCGCCGCGCGGCAGCTTCCGCGACATGTGGGTGCCGCCGTATCGCAGCCGCACGATCATGATGACGATCTTCAACGTGTTCCAGACGGTCGGCTTCTACGGCTTCGCGAACTGGGTGCCGACGCTGCTGATCAAGCAGGGCATCACGATCACGTCGAGCCTGATGTATTCGAGCGTGATCGCACTCGCGGCGCCGATCGGCCCGCTGATCGGCCTCGTGATCGCCGACCGCTTCGAGCGCAAGTCGGTGATCGTCGCGATGGCGGCGGCGATCGTCGTCTGCGGGCTGCTGTTCAGCCAGACGACGGTGGGCGCATTCCTGATCGTGCTCGGCATCGGCCTCACGCTCGCGAGCAACATCATGTCGTACAGCTTCCACGCGTATCAGGCCGAGTTGTTCCCGACGTCGATCCGTGCGCGGGCCGTCGGTTTCGTCTATTCGTGGAGCCGCTTCTCGGCGATCTTCTCGTCGTTCGCGATCGCGGCCGTGCTGAAGGGCTTCGGCACCTTCGGCGTGTTCGCGTTCATCGCGGGCGCGATGGCGATCGTGATGGCCGCGATCGGGCTCATGGGGCCGCGCACGAAGGGCATCGCGCTCGAAACCATCTCGAAGTAGTCAGTGGTTGCGCACGCGTGTCGCAGGGTTCGTGCGGCACGCGTGCGATGCGGTCTTCTCAGGGAGAAACGGCATCACCAAAATGATTTGGCATGCGAATTTGTTTGGCGGGAGCATCGTTGCATGCGGAACGCCGCACAAGCCTGCCGGGCGCATGCTTTGAAACGTCCAACTTGTAAGGTTGACACGCAACGAAGCCACAAGCGGCAACGAGTTGAAACAAAGCGTGACGAAGCGCAATCCGCCGCGAAACCGCGCGTTTCTTCGCTGCCGATTCCTGCGCTGGCGCGTAGAATGAAGGGCCTGACGACTCATTAACCGCCATCGGACCGCACGCGTTGCATCAGCGAACGGCTCCACCGCGAAGAGGCGTCGGCGCCGGGCGCACACGATGCGCCGGACGTGTCGATGGCTCGCGCGGAAGATGCGCCGCTCGCAACAGCAACATGCGGCGGCCGGATCGGCCGATGGCTTCGAACGTATGATGCTTTCCAGCCTGACGCGGCGATTTGCGAAGCCGCGTTGCCGTGCCCGCGCAGTCGCCGCGTATGTGTGGCTCGCTGCCGCGCTGCCGATTTCCGTTCTTGCCTGGCGGCCTGCCTTTGCGGCATCCGACGCCTCGTCGTCCACTGCTACGTCATCCTCATCAGTTGCGTCGCCGGTGTCGGCGGCTTCCCGTGTGCATCCGGCTTCATCCGCGCATGCGTCGTCGGGCGCATCGGCGGCGCAGCCCGCGTCCGCGGCATCGCATGGGCATCATGCGGAGCCTGCCAGCGCAGCATCGGGCGCGTTGCCATCCTCCGCAGCGCCTGCATCGGCGGCTTCCGCCGCATCCACTGCCGAACCTGCGTCGGCCGCGTCCGCCGTACCGGCGAGCGAGGCCGAGCCGCCCGTGCCGACCCCGCCGCGCCGGCATCCGCCGCTGTCGGCCGATGACGCGAAAAACGCGACGGTACGCGCGATCGACATTCGCAAGCGCTTCACGCAGGAAGTCACGCGGCGCCTGAGCGTACCCCTAAGCGAACAGCGCGCATACGGCGCACGGCTCCAGAACGCGCTCGCCGATGCGGACCTCGGCGACCTGGCCGGCGAATACGTTGCGATGGTCGATCGCGCGCCGAACGTGCAGGCGCTTTTCATCTATTTCCGTGCGACACCGGCCAATGCATGGCTGATGATCGGCGCATCGCCGGTCGGCACCGGGTTGCCGGGCAAGTACGATCATTTCCTGACGCCGCTCGGCGTGTTCCATCACTCGCCCGACAACATGGATTTCCGGGCGGAAGGCACGACGAACGAGAACGGCATTCGCGGCTACGGCCGCCGCGACATGCGCATCTACGACTTCGGATGGGTGGACGGCGAGCGCGGCTGGGGCAAGGGCGGTGTGTCGCCGATGCGCTTCCAGATGCATGCGACCGACCCCGACCGCCTCGAAGCGCTTCTCGGCATCCGGCACTCGAAGGGATGCGTGCGGATTCCCGCGTCGCTGAACCTGTTCTTCGACCGGCACGGCCTGCTCGACGACGACTACCAGGCGCGCGTCGAGGCCGGCAAGTCGCTGTGGGTGCTGCGTCGCGACCGCGACATCACGCCGATCGCTGGCCGCTACCTGGTCGTGATCGACAGCGCACGCAAGACGCGCCCGGCGTGGTCGCCGTTGCCGGGGCGCAACGCGTGGTCGAAGCTGCCGAAGGGCGGCGACACGGCAGATTGACCGCCGCTCCGGCGGGCGTGCGGCACGTGGGGATGAGAATAAATCCGTTTTATTGATACATAAGAAAAGCAAACTTTTATTATCCGATCCGGGTTCGTATAGTCGAGGCCAGTTTCGCGGAACCCTGCCGCGCCTGGACCACCACCGATCACACGACCCGCATGAAAACTCTCTACAAGCTCGCTCCGCTCGCGATGCTCGGCGCCTTCGCGACCCATGCCGGTGCGCAAAGCAGCATCACGCTGTACGGTCTCATTTCGGCCGGCGTCGGGTTCGCGACGAACCAGGGTGGCAAGAACGCCTGGCAGGCACTGTCCGGCACGAACCAGAACCCGCGCTGGGGGCTGAAGGGCAAGGAGGATCTCGGGCAGGGGCTGTCCGCGATCTTCCAGCTCGAGAACGGCTTCAACGTGATGACGGGCACGGCCGCGCAGAATGGCCGCGAGTTCGGACGCATGGCCTACGTCGGTCTTGCCGACCGCACGTACGGCTCGCTGACGTTCGGCCGCCAGTACGACGCGATCCACGACTACATCGGGCCCGTGATCATCGCGAGCAACGGCGTGAACATCGGCGACAACGACAACGGCTACAACGACATCCGCGTGCAGAACTCGGTGAAGTACGTGAGCCCCGTCTACTATGGCCTGAAATTCACCGCGCTGTACGGCTTCAGCAACGCGACGGGCTTCGCGAACAACAGCGCATACAGCTTCGGGCTCGGCTACGAGCGCGGCCCGCTGCGCTGGAGCGCGGTCTACGCGCAGTACAACCATCCGTACAGCAGCACGAACCAGGACGGCGCGATAGCGAACGACTATGCATCGCCGCTGCTGATCTTCAGCAAGAGCGCGATGTCGCCGGCGGCGTACGCGAGCCGGCAGCGGATCGCGGGCACGGGCGGCTTCTACACGATCGGCCGCGCGCAGTTCGCAGCGATGTTTACCGACGTGCGCTACGATTACCTCGACAATTCGCACCTGCACCTGCAGAACCTCGGCGTGAACGTCGTCTACACGATGACGTCGCAGCTTTTTCTCGGCGCCGCGTATGCGTTCACGAACGGCAAGTACGACGTGATCGACAGGCGTCCGAAATGGCACCAGGTGAACCTGCAGGCCGATTACTTCCTGTCGAAACGCACCGACGTCGCGCTGACGGTGATCGCGCAGCAGGCGGCCGGCGACGCGGACCATGCGCAGATCTTCGCGTACGCGCGCTCGACTGGTACGCGCCAGATGATGGCGACGCTCGGCGTCCGGCACGTTTTCTGAGCCCGACCATGACCCATCCGATCGCATCCCGCCGCACCTTCCTGAAACTGTCCGCCGCGCTGGCCGGCACCGCATTGCTGCCGGAAACGGGCGCGCTCGCCGCCGGCGGCGACGCCGCGCGCCGCACGGTGATCATCGATACCGATCCGGGCCAGGACGACGCCATCGCGATCCTGTTCGCCCTCGGCGCGCAGGACCGGCTCGACGTGCGCGCGCTGACCGCCGTCGCGGGCAACGTGCCGCTCGACCTGACCGAACGCAATGCGCGGATCATCCGCGACTGGGCCGGCCGCACGAAGACGCTGCCCGTCTATGCAGGCTGCCCGCGCCCGCTCGTGCGCGAGCTCGTGACGGCCGCGAACGTGCACGGCAAGACGGGGCTCGAAGGCGTCGAACTGCACGAGCCGCGCGCGCCGCTCGCGACCGGCCATGCGGTGTCGTACCTCGTCGATACGCTGAGCCGCGCGGCGCCGAACAGCGTGACGCTGTGCGCGCTCGGCCCGCTGACGAACATCGCGACCGCGCTGGTCGAAGCGCCGCAGATTCGCGGCGCGCTGCGCGAAATCGTGCTGATGGGCGGCGCGTTCTTCGAGCGCGGCAACATCACGCCGGCCGCCGAGTTCAACATCTATGTCGATCCGCAGGCGGCCGACGCGGTGTTCGGCAGCGGCGTGCCGATCGTCGTGCTGCCGCGCGACGTCGCGGTGAAGGCGCCGATCACGCCGGCGCGCGTTGCGCCGTTCCGCGCGCTCGGCAACCGCTGCGGTGCGATCGTCGCGGACATCATGACCGCCGAGCTCGCGTACAACAAGAAGCGGCGCGGCGTCGACGACGGGCCGATGTACGACCCGACCGCGGTTGGCTATCTCGTCGATCCGACGATGTTCAACGGACGCAAGGTGAACGTCGTCGTCGAGACGACCGGGCAGTGGACGCTCGGCGAGACGATCGTCGACTGGAACGGGCGCAGCGGTCGCGCGGCGAACGCGACGTGGATCAACGAAGTCGACGCGGACCGCTTCTACGCGACGCTCGTCGAGCGCATCGCGAAGCTGCCCTGAACGCGGGCCGTCGCGCGGCGAACGGATTCAGATGTGCTTGGCGATCCACTCGCGGCACGCGCGCACGTGCGGGCCGCGATCGTCGGCGGCGAGCGAGATCAGCGAGATTGCGCGCGTGACGCGTGGTTTGTCGACGCGCAGCGCGACGAGTTCGGGATCGTGCAGATGCATCGTGTAGAGGCTCGGCAGCACCGCGGTCGCGAGGCCGTTGCGCGCGAGCGCGTAGAGCGGCTCGGTGTATTCCATCCGGTACGTGACGTTCAGGCGCAGCTTCTCGGCGCCGCCGGTGCGATGCAGCGATTCGCTGACGCTGCCGCGCACGAACACGGCCAGCTCGCGATCGACGAGCTTCGCCCACGTGACGCTCTTCGCGCGGGCGAGCGGATCGTCGTGCCGCACGACGATCACGATCTCGTCCTCGAACAGTTGCCGGTAGTGCAGCGTGCCGTCGTCGCTGTCGGGTTCGCGCACGCCGATGCCGAGATCGGCGACGCCGTCGCGCACG
This sequence comes from Burkholderia sp. BKH01, assembly GCF_025685725.1. NCBI lineage: Bacteria > Pseudomonadati > Pseudomonadota > Betaproteobacteria > Burkholderiales > Burkholderiaceae > Burkholderia > Burkholderia sp. BKH01. The sequence goes on from NZ_JAOTQT010000023.1 coordinate 36,362, forward strand.
GCTTCGACGAGCGCGCTGTTCGGCAGGTCGGTGAGCGTGAAGCGCAGCGTCGGATGCGTGCCGCGCAATGTGTTGAGCGCGGGCAGCAGGCGGCCCGCGACCGACGGGATGAACGCGATCCGCACGGTCTGGATGCGTTCGCCGATGAGCCGCGTCATGTCGTCGAAGGTGCCGCGCGCCTGGTTGAGCAGGCGTTCGGCGAGCGGCAGCACGGCAACGCCAGCGGACGTCAGCGTGAGCCGGTGCGCGGAACGCGCGAACAGGCGCCCGCCGAGCAGGAACTCGATCTGGCGGATCGACGCGGTGAGCGCGGGCTGCGTGAGCGACAGCGCCTGCGCGGCTTGCGTGAAGCTGCGTGCATGGGCGAGCACGACGAAGTGCTGGACCTGCCGCAGCGTGAGCGCGGGCAGCAGCGACGAGCGGTCGGACGACATCGGGCAATAACGGTCGGGGTGCGGTACGCGGCAGTATAAGACCGCGCTGCGTGAATCGGCACAGGACAATATTCGGAATCACAGGAGAACCACCATGTCAGCGACTGACACGATGCCGGCGCGAACGCCGGCCAACTGGCTCGAACGCCGCTTTGCACTCGCCGCGCGCGGCACGAACGTGCGCACCGAGACGATCGCGGGCGTCACGTCGTTTCTCGCGGCCGCGTACCTGCTCGTCGTGATTCCGTCGCTGCTCGCTACAGGCGGCATGGAGCGCGGCGCGGCGACGACCGCGACGATCATCGTGTTCGTGCTGTTCACCACGCTGATGGGGCTCTATGCGAACCTGCCTTTCCTGGTCGGCCCCGGTATCGGTGGCTCGGTGATCATCGGCGTGACGCTCGCGACGACGGAACACGTCGGCTGGCAGACGGGCCTCGGCATCGCGTGCGTGTCGGGCGTGCTGTTTTTCCTGCTGACGATCCTTGGTGCACGCGGCGTCGTGGTGCGGCTGATTCCGGTGCAGATCAAGCTCGGGCTCGGCGCGTCGATCGGGTTGTTCGTCACGATGCTCGGGCTGCGCAATGCGGGAATGGTCGTGGCGAACGCGAAGACCAACGCGTTCGCGCTCGGCGACTTCTCGCGGCCGGGCGCGCTCGTCGCGCTGATCGGCCTGGCGGTTGCGGTCGTGCTGCAGGCGCGCAAGGTGCCCGGCGCGATCCTGATCGCGATCCTCGCCGCAGCCGCGGCCGGCGTGCCGCTCGGCGTCACGCACCTGCCCGCGTCGTTCGTGTCGCTGCCGCACAGCATCGCGCCGATCGCGTTCAAGCTCGACATCGGCAGCGCGTTGAGCCTGGCGGCCGCGCCGTACCTGTTCGCGTTCTTCGCGGCGGAATTCTTCTCGACGCTCGGCACTGCACTTGCGGTCGGCGCGAAGGCGAACCTGCTCGACGAACACGGCAACCTGCCGGACATCAACCGGCCGTTCCTCGTCGATTCGCTCGCCGCGACGATCGGGCCCGTGTTCGGCATCCCCGCGCTGACCGCGCTGATCGAATCGGCGGCGGGCGTCGAGGCCGGCGGGCGTAGCGGGCTGTCGTCGCTGGCTGCGGCCGCGCTGTTTGCAGCGATGCTGCTGTTCGTGCCGGTCGCGCTCGCGATCCCGAAGGAGGCGACCGCGCCCGCGCTGATCCTGATCGGGCTGTCGATGTTCGCGACCATCCGCCATACGCATTTCGACGACTTCACCGATGCGCTGCCTGTGATGTCGATGGTGCTGCTCACGCTGATGTCGAACAGCTTCGGCACCGGCATCGCAGGCGGGCTGCTGTGCTACGTGCTCGTCAAGCTGCTGGCCGGCCGCTGGCGAGACGTGTCGTGGGGGCTCGTCGCGCTCGCGATTCCGCTCGGCTATTACTTCTGGACCGTGGTGAAGCCGCACTGAGAGACGGCTTTCGCGACGTATCGGCATTACCCCAAAAGAGACTGACATGAAGGGAACACCAGGCAACGTCCCGGCCGCGCGCACGGGCATCGAGATCACACCGGCCCATCGGGCCTTCTTCCACGCGCTGCCGAAGGTCGAGCTGCATTGCCACCTGCTCGGCGCGGTGCGGCACGATACGTTCGTCGCGCTCGCGGAACGCAGCGGCGCGCCGATCGAGCGCGCGGAGATCGACGCGTTCTATGCACGCGGCGAGAAGCCGGTCGGCGTGCTGCACGTGCTGCGCGCGCTCGACAAGTATCTGCTTACGCAGCCCGACGATCTGCGAAGGATTGCATACGAATATCTGGAGGACGCGGCTGCACACAACGTTCGGCACGCGGAATTCTTCTGGAATCCGACTGGTACGGTGCGCGTATCGGGCATCGCGTATGCGGACGCGCAGGCCGCGATCGTGACGGCGATCCGCGATGCCGCGCGCGACTTCGGGATCGGCGCGCGCCTGATCCCGAGCATCGACCGCGAGCAGGATCCCGACGAGGCGGCCGCGATCGTCGAATGGATGAAGGCGAATCGCGCGGACGAAGTTGCCGGGATCGGGATCGACTATCGCGAGAACGACCGGCCGCCGGAACTGTTCTGGAAGGCGTACCGCAACGCGCGCGCGGCCGGCTTCCGCACGACCGCGCATGCGGGCGAGTTCGGGATGCCGTGGCGCAACGTCGAGACGGCCGTCGATCTGCTGCAGGTCGATCGCCTCGATCACGGTTATACGATCGTCGACAACCCCGATCTGTGCGCGCGTTATGCGGAACGCGGAATCGTCTTCACCGTCGTGCCGACGAATTCGTTCTACCTGCGCACGCTGCCGCCGGAGCAATGGGCGGAGCTGCATCCGATGCGCAAGATGCCGGGCCTCGGGCTGAAGATCCATCCGAACACCGACGATCCGACGCTGCACAAGGTCAACCCGAGCGAGGCGTGGGAACTGATGTTCAGCCATTTCGGCTTCACCGTGGCCGAGCTGAAGCAGTTCATGCTGAACGGGATCGACGGTGCGTGGGTGGACGATGCGACGAAGGCCGCGTGGCGTGCGGCGTGGGCGCCGGAGTTCGATGCGCTGGCCGCCACGCTCGCGGCGGGCTGAACGCGGCTGTGTTTTCCGCCGATGGGTGCGTCAGCCGGCCGGTGGTTCGTTCAGGTTCAAGTGGTAGCGCAGGTCGCCCGCGAAATCGAACAGCGTATAGTCGCGGCACGTAAAGCGCCACACGCCGTCGACGCGTTCGAACGCGTCGTGATGGCGGCCCGCGGCGACCGGTTGCGGCGCGAGGCCGTCGACGGCCTGCAGCACCGTGTAGTACGAGCGCGCCGTCGCGCGATGCGCGGCCTCGTCGATCTCGATGATCGGATTGGTGACGACATGCTTCGTGCGCGGCGTGCCGCACGGGTAGCGCTTCACGCTTGCGCCGAACAGCGCGAGCAGTTCATCCGCGCCGATCGTCGGCGCGCCTTCCTTCGTCTTGATGCGCGCGTGCCGGAATAGCTCGGCGACGCCCTGCAGGTCGCCGGCATCGAGCCGCTCCGCGTAGCGGTACAGCAGGTTCGCGATGTCGACTGCGCTTTGGGTCATGGGGCCTCGGTCGTCGATGGACGATGACGGCGATGGTGCGCGGCACGCGGAGGGCCCGCTTCGTCCGGGTGGACTAATTCGACACGCTGCACGTTCGGGCCGGCGCGCCGCGCTCTCGACACCTTTACGTTTCCCCACACGTCGCATGAGCCGTGCCGGCTGGCGTACGTCGTTCGCGTTCGCTATATTGGCGTCCGGTGGCGATCGGTCGTGTCGCCGCCGCCGTGCGCTGCCGCGCCGGACATCCAGAAAACAATTCGAATCGAGAGGCTCAGCCGTGCGCAAACCTTTGTTCTGTCTGCTGTTGTTCGCATCGCTGTCCGCGCGGGCCGGCACTGCATGCGATGCGCTGCTCGGCGATTACGCGCCGGCGGCCGGCAAGCCCGCGACGCTGCGGGTTGAGAAGGTGGGTGGAGAGACCGTGCTGCGGGTGCGCGACGCCGGCCAGTGGAGCGTCGAAACGGAACCGACGCGCGAGGCCGAGCTCGACACCGACGGCCCGGACAAGCCGCCGGCGGGCGCCTGCGTGCTCGAGGTGCCGGGCGGCGAGCTGATCAAGTTGCCGATCGGCGCACCGTATCAGGTCACGTCGATCACCGGCAGCAACTTCACGACGAAGCATTCGACGACCGGCGTCGTGATGCTGGCGATGCAGGGCTTCCAGGTCGACGGCATCGAACTGTATCCGGTCGCGCGCAGCGGCGATTCGCCGCCCGCGCCGGTGAAGGCGGTGCCTGGCCGGGAGATCGCCGATGCCGGCCCGTGCCCCGGCCACCATCCGCCCGACATGAGTCAGGCCGACTTCGACGCGCTGCCGCAACCGGTGCACAAGTACTTCGCCGATCTCGATCCGCTGCGCCAGCGCGCGTTCGTGTGCGGCCAGGCGCTCGACGAGATCGTGGGCGACGGCCTGACGTCGAACGACGAGAAGGAAGTCGATGCGATGTGGCGCTGGCTCGGCGTGTTGCTGCGCGCGCACCAGGTGCCGCGCGACGCGCACGGTCGCGACGATCGCTGGCGCGTGGCCGGCCAGTTGCTGCGGCAAAACCGTCCGGACCCGGGCGCGGCGGCGTCGCCCGATCGCGCGCGCCGGCAGGCGCTCTTGCTGGACGTGCTGGTGCCGAACCTGCCGCCGCCCGACACGCTGCGCGACGGCCGCGAGGAGCAGGCGAGCGACCTCGTGGCCGAGGTCGTGAAGCTGCCGGAGCCGGATGCGCTCGCCGCGCTCGGCAAGTTGCAGGCGAGTGGCGTGCTGCGCTGGCAAGTCCACGATAACAACCCGTACCGTATTGCCGACGTCGCGTTGCCGGACGCATTGAATCCGCCCGTGTCGGCGTCGGTCTTCGCGCTGCTCGCGAAGAACGCGAATCCGGATGTGCTGCGCGACGACGCGCTGCTTGACGGCGAGGTGACCGAACATCATGTCGATGGCGTGCGACGCCTGCTCGACGCCGGCGTGAAGCCGTCCGCGAAAGTGCTGGCGAACGCCGGCGGCGATCCGGAGATCCTGCGGCTGCTGCAGGCGTCGGCCGCACGCTGACGGCGATCGAATCGGCGCGACACAACACGACAACAGCGAGGGCGATCGTTCCGATGGGCAATCGAGCATGGCTCTATCTCCAGGCCGGTGACGGAGACGACGCGCGAACGATCGAGTTCGCGGAATCCAACAATCACTTTCCGCTACTGTGGCGCGTGCTGCTCGCCGACGGCGGCGCGGGCGACGCGATTGCCGATCAGCGCGTGTTCGGCGACGCAGGCACGCCGAATCTCGCCAGCGACGCGCGCGAGGCGCATGCGCGCATCAGCCGGCTCGCGTCGTTCGTCGTCGCGCATCCGCTACCCGGCGACGATCCGGCGCTCGCGCGCCAGTTCGATGCGCTCGTGCGCCATCTCGGTGAGTCGATCGACGCGTTCGGTGATGTGCACGGCGCGCCACGGTTTTCCGCGAACCTCGACGAATTGTCGTGGCTCGACGACAGCGATCCGGACGATTTCATCAACGAGGAGCGCGACACCTGCACGCGCCTGTGGTGGCGTGTCGTGAATTGCATGGACTTTCGCGACGTGCGCGGCGTGCGCGACACGCTCGAGATCGACACGCCGGCCGATTGGCGCGACTGGGCGTGGGGCTTCGGGTTCGGCGGCGTGTCGCATCACTACTTCCAGCACCAGGACCCGCCGCGCGGCGTGATGTTCGCCGAGATGTTCGATGCCGGCGAGCTGCACGGCAACTGGCTCGGCTTCGACACGTTCAGCTTTCGCGGGCGCAACGGCCTGTGGGGCGTTCGACGTGAAAACGACGACGCGTGGGACGTGATCGTGCCGCCCGAGTGGACGAACCTGTGGGCCAGCGGCGCACGCGATGACCGGTTGTTATGGGTTGCGCGCGACGGTCAGGTCGGCTTGCTGCTCGCCGACGATGCTGGTGCGCGGGTCGTGCGCGAACCGGCGTTCGATGCGGTGTGGGATTTCACCGACGACATCGCATGCGTGCGCGTCGGCGAGCGGTTCGGGCTCGTACGCGCGGACGGCACCTGGGTGCTCGAACCGTCGCTCGACGATTTCGGTGAATTCTCCGACGGGCTGGCGTCCGCGAGCGTGGACGGGCGCTGGGGCTTCGTCGACATGAACGGTGCGTGGGTCGTCGCGCCGCGCTTCGATGACGCGCAGGAGTTCGTGCGGGGCGAAGCCGTGGCCGTGTGCGAGGGCGAGCACTGGGGCCTGATCGGCCGCGACGGGCAGTGGCGCGCGCGGCCCGAATGGACGTCGCTCGACTGGTCGCCGGAGCGTGACGCGTTCCTGGCGGAGCGCGACGGGACGGTTGCACTCATCGACGTGAAGGGGCGCGTCGTCGTCGAGCCTCGCTGATCGGCGGCGACGACGCCTCGGTAAAACGGGCGGCCGTCGCGCCGGTCTGCGTTGCCCGCCGACGGCACGCTCAGTGGAAAAACTTCAGCCAGTCGAACAGGCCGGGATGCGGGCGCCGCCTCGGTGCCGGCGCCGGCGCGCTGCGCGGCCGGAAGTCGGGCGAGAACTGCGCATGCGGATCGATCGCACGCGCGCGCAGCGCCGCATCGTAGAAACTGCCGACGATCGGCAGCGCGCTGTGCGCGCCCGCACCCCAGTAGTCGCTGCGAAGCGTCACGCTGCCGTCGTCGAAGCCGACCCATGCGCCGGCTACCAGTTGCGGATGCATCAGGATGAACCAGCCGTCCGTGTTGTCCTGCGTCGTACCCGTCTTGCCGGCCACGTCGACGCGAATCCCGTAGCGCGAGCGGATGTCGGCGCCGGTGCCGCGATCGACGACATCGCGCATCACGTCGACGAGCGTTTGCGCGGCAGGTGCCGGCAACGCGCGTTCGGGCGGTGCGCTGCCGAATGCAGCGAGCACCTTGCCGTCGCGATCCTCGATGCGCGTGATCGCCTGCGGCGCGACGTACACGCCGCGGTTCGCGATCGTGCCGTACGCGGACACCATCTCCTTCAGTGTGACGGGGCTCGTGCCGAGCGCGAGCGACGGCACCGCGTCGAGCGGACTGTCGCGCACGCCCATCGCGCGCGCAAGCTGCGCGACCTTCGCGGCGCCTTCCTGCTGCATCACCTGCGCGGTGATGCGATTGCGCGACAGCGCGAGCGCGTCGCGCAGCGTCATCGGTTCGCCCGTCGGCGGCTCCTCGTCGGTCGGGCGCCAGACCGCGCGGCCGCCGATCGGGATCGCGACCGGGCGGTCGATGAACGTATCGCCCGGCCGCATGCCATCCGCGAACGCGGCGCCATAGACGAACGGCTTGAACGTCGAGCCCGGCTGCCGCCGCGCTTGCGCGACGTGATCGAACGGCTCGCTGCCGAAATCGGGGCTGCCGACCCATGCCCTGATCGCACCGTTGCGCGGATCGATCGCGACGAAGCCGGCCTGCACCTGCGTCTTGCGTTCGCACAGCGCATGCATGAACGCGCGATTCGCGCCGAGTTGCTTCAGCGCCGCTGCATCCGCGAGCCCCGCGTCGCGGGCACTGCGATAGTCGGAGGTCTGGCGGATGAAGCCGCGGAACAGGTCGTTGCGCAGCCCGCAGCCGGACGGGCCGCGCCATGCGCTGTCGGCGATCGCCTGTAGCTGCTCGGTCTGCTGCGTCAGCGCCTGCGTCGCCATGTCCTGCAATCGCGCATCGAGCGTCGTGCGCACGACGAGGCCGTCCGAGTAGAGGTCGTAGTTGTTGCGGTCGGCCCACGCGATCAGCCACTTGCGAAGCTGCACCGCGAAATGCGGCGCGAGGCCGGGCTGCGCCGTCTGTGGCTCGAAGTCGACGCGCAGCGGCTGGCGCTGCAATTTCGCGAGCTGCCGCGGCGACAGCATGCCCATCGTCGCCATCCGGTCGAGCACGATGTTGCGCCGCTGCACCGCGCGTTCCGGATTCAGCACCGGGTTGTAGTAGCTGTTGCCCTTCAGCATCCCGACGAGCGTCGCGCTTTCGGCGATGTCGAGCTGGTCCGCCGATTTGCCGAAGTAGGTGCGCGCGGCCATTTCGACGCCGTACGCGTTGTACAGGAACGGCACGGTATTCAGGTACGTTTCGAGAATCTCGTCCTTGCTGTACACCGTCTCGATCTTGAAGGCGGTGATCAGCTCCTTCACCTTGCGCGTGAGCGTCAGCGAACGGCCGACTTCGTCCGGGTACAGGTTGCGCGCGAGCTGCTGCGTGATCGTCGAGCCGCCCTGGCGCGCGCCCGAGAACGTGTGCAGCCCGGCCGCGATCGTGCGGCGCCAGTCGATGCCGTGATGCGCGTAGAAGCGGTGGTCCTCGGTCGCGATCAGCGCGTCGACCATGTGCGGCGAGATTTGCTTGAGCGGCACCCATTCGCGGTTGACGGGCCGGAACTCGGCGATCAGCTCGCCGTCGGCCGACAGCACGCGCGCGGGGCGGTCGATGCGTGCCTTGCGGATGTCGCCGATGCTCGGCGTGAACGGAACGAACGCAAGCAGGACCAGCAGGCCCAGCACCGGTATCGCGGCGAGCGTCAGCGCCACGCCGCGCCGCGTCGGATGACGCAGGCGATGCAGCGCGCCGGCGCACAACGCGCGGGTGCGCGAACGGCAGGCGGCGGCGAGCGGCGCGACACGGGCGCGGCAGCGGAGCCACGCGTCTCGAAGAAACGGCACGAAGCGATTCACGGCGGCAGGGGCGTGGACGGAAGAGGCGCGATCCTAGCAAACGGCGCACGCTTGCCGGCGGCCGAAACGGCCTTTTGCTTGCAGGATTTACAGACGATTACGTTTGTTGCCTGCGGACAACCTTTTGCGGCGCGACCGGCTGCGATTCTTCCGACGAAACCACGTCCGCGAGCCGCTGCGCGGCCGCCTCCATCTGCGCGCGGCCGAACCCGCCGAAGCCGAGCACGAGCCCCGGCCGGGCCGTGCCCGGCGCGAACATCGGCGACACCGCGCGCACCGCGACGCCGGCCTGCGCCGCGCGCGCGACCACGTCGAGATCGTCGATCCCTTCGGCGAGCCACAGCACGACGTGCATCCCCTGGTCGCCGGGCTGCACCCATGCGCGTTCGCGCGGCAGCCTCGCGCCGAGCGTGTCGATCAGCAGCGCGCGCTGCTCGGCGTACACGCCGCGCACGCGGCGGATGTGGCGGTCGAGATGGCCTTCCGCGATGAACGCGGCCAGCACGTGCTGGTCGGCGGTCGGCGCATGGCGATCCATCAGCACGCGCGCGCCGCAGAACGCGGGCACGAGATCGTCGGGTGCGATCACGTAGCCGAGCCGCAGCGACGGAAACAGGATCTTGCTGAACGTGCCGAGATAGATCACGCGGTCGGGCGCGAGCCCCTGCAGCGACGGGAACGGATAGCCTTCGTAGCGCAGCTCGCTGTCGTAGTCATCCTCGACCACCCACGCGCGCTGTGCGCGTGCCCAGGCAAGCAGCGCGTTGCGCCGCGCCATGCTCAGCGGCATGCCGAGCGGGTACTGGTGCGACGGCGTGACGAATGCGGCGCGCGCATGCGGCGCCAGGCGGATGCCCGCGTCGACGTCGATGCCGTCGGCGTCGACCGGCACGCGGACCATCGCGTCGCGCCGCCCGGTGCTTTCGAGCAGCGCGGTGATGCCGCGATAGGCCGGATTCTCGACCCACGCCTGGTCGTGTGCATCGAGCAGCACCTGGCTCGCGAGATGCAGCCCCTGCTGAGTGCCGCTCGTGATCACGACCTGGTCGGCCGTGCAGCGCACCGAGCGCGACCGGCGCACGTAGTCGGCGATCGCCTCGCGCAGCGGCCGCGCGCCTTGCGGGTCGGCATAGCCGGACGGCGCGCCGGCGCCGCGCGCGCGCAGGCGGTTGCCGAGCCGGCGCCAGATGTCGTCGGGCGCGGTGAGGCCGACCGGCACCGAGATCGCGAACGGCATGGCCGGCAGCGGAAGGAATTCGCGGGCGATTCGCGCGAAGGTGGCGGCCGGTTCGGGCAGCCCGGCGCGCGCCGGGCGCCCGCGTTGGGCGGGCGGTTCGGGTTCGTCGACGGGCGGCGGCTCGGCCAGCGCGTGCGCGACGCGCGTGCCCGCGCCGCCGCGCGATTCGAGGAAGCCTTCGGCGACCAGCTGCGCATACGCGTCGACGACGGTGCCGCGCGCGACCTGCAGCGCGGCCGCCAGCAGCCGCGTGGACGGCAGCGTATCGCCCGGACGGACGTCGCCGCGCCGCACGGCGTCGCGCAGCGCCTGCGCGAGCTGGCGGCTCAGGTCGCCGGCCGCGCGGTCGAGCGCGCCGAGCGACGGGATTTCGACGTTCCGGGCCGTTCTTGCCATGATTCTGGTCTGCTGAAATTGTTCCAAACCGGCTCTACAGCATAAACCAGTTTGAGATCACAATCGGCGCATGACGGGCCAGCGCCCGAGCCATTTCAACCCCTGCACGACCGTGGAGCCGACATGTACGTCCCCGCCGATTTCAACGAGCCCAACCCCGATGCGCTGCGCGAACTGATCGTGCAGCATCCGTTCGGCAGCCTGATCACGCACGGGAAGAACGGGCTCGACGCGAACCACATCCCGTTCGAGCTGCTGCCCGGCGACGGCGGGCTCGGCGAGCTGCACGCGCACGTCGCGCGTGCGAATCCGGTCTGGCAGGACGTCGCGAACGGCGACGAGGTGCTCGTGATTTTCCGCGCCGGCGACGCGTACATCTCGCCGAACTGGTACCCGAGCAAGCACGTCGCGCACCGGCAGGTGCCGACGTGGAACTATGTGGTCGTGCATGCGCACGGCCGTATCACGGTGCGCGACGACGAGAAGTTCGTGCGCGGCGTGGTCGCCCGGCTGACGCGCACGCACGAAGCGTCGCAGCCGGTGCCGTGGAAGATGGGCGACGCGCCGGCCGATTATCTCGACACGATGCTGCAGGCGATCGTCGGGCTGCAGATCGAGATCACGCGGCTCGTCGGCAAGCGCAAGCTCGGGCAGAACAAGGCCGAAGCCGATATCCGCGGCGCGGGCGACGCGCTGGTTGCGAACGGGAAGCTTGCGATCGGGGAAGCGATGCTGGCGGCGGCCGACGCGAAGCGCGGGTGAGCATGACGCGCGCGCGGGCGGGCGAGCGCCGCGCCCCCGCGCCGGCAGGTTACTGCGTGCGCGTCGTTCCCTTCATCCCTTCTCCCGCCTGCGCGAGCGCACCGCGAATCGCTGCCTCGGTCTTGTCGTACCCGCCTTCGCCATAACGCGTATAGACGACCTTCCCGTTCGCATCGATCAGGTACAACGCGGGCCAGTACTGGTTGCCGTACGCGCGCCACGTGTCGTAGCGGTTGTCCTGCGCGACCGGATACCGGATCCCGAAGCGCTTGATCGCATCGGCGACGTTGCCCGCGTCGCGCTCGAACGGATATTCGGGCGTATGCACGCCGACCACGACGAGCCCCTGGTCGCGATACTTCCGATACCAGTCGTTCACGTACGGAATCGTATGAATGCAGTTGATGCACGAGTACGTCCAGAAATCGACCAGCACGACCTTGCCGTGCAACTGGTCGAGCTTGAGCGGCGCGCTGTTGTGCCAACGGTCGATGCCGGTGAAATCGGGTGCCGGCGTGCCGGCCAGCGAGGTCGTCATGCCCGCGTCGTCGCGGGTGCCGGCGAAGGCGGCGAGCCCGGCCGTGGCGGCGAGGGCGATGACGAGGGCGGCGGTCTTGAGTCGGGGCAGCATGGCGTTCTCCTGATCGGGAGGCCGCCGCTCGGAGCGGCGGCCGGACGGGTTTCGACAGGCCCCATTAGGCTGCGCCGACGTATCCGAGATATGTCCGGCGAGCCGCGCGTGTGCAATGTTGTGTGTCGTCGCGGCCGCGCGATACATTGGGATACAAACACGTGCCCGCCGTGCGGTATAACAGCGGACATCGCCAGCCTGAACTACCCGACACCGACTCATGGACAAGATCGACCACGTGCTGATCGTCGACGACGATCGCGCGATCCGCGAACTGATCGCGGACTACCTCGAGAAGAACGGCATGCGCGTGTCGCTGGCCGCGAACGGCCGCGAGATGCGCAACGTGCTGGACGACGGCGCGCCCGACCTGATCGTGCTCGACCTGATGCTGCCGGGCGAGGATGGCCTCACGCTGTGCCGCGACCTGCGCGCCGGCAAGTTCCGCACGGTGCCCGTGCTGATGCTGACCGCGCGCGGCGAGGAAACCGACCGCATCATCGGCCTCGAGATGGGCGCCGACGACTACCTGGCCAAGCCGTTCGCGGTACGCGAGCTGCTCGCGCGGATTCGTTCGGTGCTGCGCCGCGCGCGCATGTTGCCGCCCGGCATGCAGGTGACGGAAACGGCCGAGTTGCTCGCGTTCGGCGAATGGCGGCTCGACACGACGGGGCGCCACCTGCTCGACGCCGAAGGCACGCTGGTCGCGCTGAGCGGCGCCGAATACCGGCTGCTGCGCGTGTTCCTCGACCATCCGCAGCGCGTGCTGACGCGCGACCAGCTGCTCAACCTCACGCAGGGGCGGCAGTCCGACCCGTTCGACCGGTCGATCGACCTGCTCGTGAGCCGGCTGCGCCAGCGGCTGCGCGACGGTGCGCGCGAACCGCGCTACATCAAGACCCTGCGCAACGAGGGCTACGTGTTCTCGTCGGCCGTGACCGCCGTCGACGGTACGTCATGAGCGCGCGCACGCTGTGGCACTGGCCGCGCTCGCTGTTCGCGCGGCTCGCGCTGATCCTGTGCGTGGGCCTCGCGCTCGCGCAGACGCTGTCGTTCTGGCTCACGGTGACCGAGCGCGACCAGGCGACCACCAACCTGATGATGGGCTACATCGAGCGCGAGGTCGCGAGCTCGGTCGCGCTGCTCGACCACCTGCCGCCCGCCGAGCGGGTCGCGTGGCTGCCGCGCCTCGCGCGGCGCAGCTATGCGTTCATCCTCGGGCCCGGCGAAACGGGCACGCCGCCGGAAGCGCGGCTGTCGGCGCGCGTCGAGCGGTCGATTTCCGACGGCATCGGCGGCGACTACCCGCTGACCGCGAACGCGATCCCCGGCGACCGCGAACATCTGCAGGTGCATCTGCGGCTGACCGACGGGTCGCCGCTGACGATCGACATTCATCCGATGTCGACGGTGCCGCTGTCGGGCTGGCTGCCGGTCGTGCTCGTGCTGCAGCTCGCGGTGCTGGCCGCGTGCTGCTGGCTCGCGGTGCGGCTCGCGACGCGTCCGCTCAAGCAACTCGCGCAGGCCGCCGACGCGCTCGGCCCCGACCTGAAGGGCGAACGCCTGAACGAGGGCGGGCCGTCCGAGGTCGCGCGCGCCGCGCGTGCGTTCAACGCGATGCAGGACCGCATCGCGCAGTACATGGCCGAACGCATGCAGATCCTCGCGTCGATCTCGCACGACCTGCAGACGCCGATCACGCGGATGCGGTTGCGCGTCGACGTGATGGACGACGACGTGCAGGGCACGAAGTTGCGCCAGGACCTGCTCGAGATGGAGCATCTGGTGAAGGAGGGTGTCGCGTATGCGCGGACGCTGCACGGCACCGAGGAAGCCGCGCGCCGCATCGATCTCGACGCGCTGCTCGACAGCATCGTGTGCGACTACACGGATGCGGGGCAGGACGTCGCGCTGCACAGCCGCGCGCCGCTCGCGCTCGTCACGCGGCCGAAGGCGCTGCGCCGCATCGTCGGCAACCTCGTCGACAACGCGCTGAAGTTCGCGGGCGCGGCGGAGATCGACGTGCACGCCGCGCCGGACGGCGGTGCGGTCATCGCCGTGCTCGACCGCGGGCCCGGCATTCCGGACGATCAGCTCGACGCGGTGTTCGAACCGTTCCGGCGCGTGGAGACGTCGCGCAACCGCGAGACGGGCGGCACGGGGCTCGGTCTTGCGATCGCGCGGCAACTCGCGCTCGCGATGGGCGGCACGCTCACGCTGAACAACCGGCCGGACGGCGGCGGGCTGGAGGCGAGGCTGACGCTGAGGAATGCGGGGTGATGGGGAGACGCGGGCGCGTCAGCACCGGCCGGTGCGCAGCGCGATGGCCCAGTCGTCGCGCTCGCGCGATGCCGCGGTGGCGGCGGCCGTGTGCCAGTCGTATTCGACCGCATGGAATTCGACGTTCCAGCCGGCTGCCGTGCGCGACACCATCGCGTAGCGCGCCTGCGGCGAGCCGGTTTCGATCCGGTGCGGATGCGGCAGGTCGTCCGTGTACGCCTGCAGCCCGACGCTGCCCGGGTTGACGATCAGCCGGCCGTCGGCGAGCTTCGCCGTGCGCGGCACATGCGTGTGGCCGCACAGGATCAGCGATGCCCGCGCGTCGCCCGCGCGCTGCGCGATCTCGTCGGGGGTGGCCGCGCGGCAGCCGTCGGGCGTGACCGTTTCGAGGAAATAGACGACGTCGCTGGCCGGCGTGCCGTGCACCATCAATACGTCGTCGAGCGTCACGCGTTCGGGCAACGCGGCGAGCCAGTCGAGATGGTCGGCGCGCAGCATGTCATGCGCCCAGCGATCCGACAGCCCCATCGACTCGCGATCGCCGCTGAGCAGTTGCCGTTCGTGATTGCCCTTGATGGTCGGCAGGTCGAGCGCGATCAGGCGGTCGGCCGTTTCGGCCGGATGGAGCGCGCCCGACACGATGTCGCCGAGATTGACGATCACGTCGGCGCCGCGGCGGCGGACGTCGTCGAGCACCGCGTCGAGTGCGGCGAGGTTGCCGTGGATGTCGGACAACGCGGCGATTTTCATGGCGGATCGTCGAGGCAAGGAACGGCGATTGTCGCCAATTCGGCGCAGGCCGTCCAATGGCGTGCGCATGCGAAGCGGTGAGCGTTTGGCGTGAAGCCGCGGGTTGCGCGTCAGTCGGTCGCGAGCCGCGCGTACATCGCGAAATCGCCCGGCGTGCCGCGCACCATCTTGTATGCGCGCAACAGCCCTTCGTAGCGGTAGCCGCACTTCTGCAGCACGCGCGCGGAGCCTTCGTTGCTGGTCAGCACGACGGCCTGCATGCGCATGAAGCCACCGTCGGCGAATGCCCACTCCGTGACGGCGGTACACAGCGCGCTCGCGATCCCGCGCCCCCAGTGCGACGGCGCGAGATCGTAAGCGATTTCCGCCGAGCGGTTCACGGTCGATACGGTATGCAGGCCGATCGTCCCGGCGAGTGCGCCCGATGCGTCGTCGATCACGGCGAGACGGCGAACCGAATCGGGGTCCGTCGATTCGATGGCGTCGAACAGCGGCAGCAGATCGTCGGGCGAGCGCAGGTTCCAGCTCGTGTGACGGAAGACGTCGGGGTTCGACAGGTACGCATACCACGCGTCGAGGTCGGCACGTTCGATCTGGCGGAGCGACAGACCGAGAAAGCCGGAGCGGGGCGGCGTTGCGATTTTCATCGGAATCCGCCCCTACGCGGCATGACGCCGGTACAGCGCCAGCGAGCCGGCGAGCGCGAGCAGCATCGCGCCGCATGTGCGTTCGAGCCACAGCGCGCCCGAGCGCTTCAGCAGCCGCACCGCGCGTTCGCCGAGCAGCGCATAGCCGAACATCACGGCGCCGTCGAGCAGCGCGAACGTGACCGCGAGCGCGACGTATTGCGGCGCGAGCGGCGCGGACGGATCGAGGAACTGCGGCAGGAACGCGGAGAAGAACAGATAACCCTTCGGGTTCGTCACCGCGGTCAGGAAGCTCTTCGCGAAGATCGACGCGTTGCGTTCGGGCGCCGCGCCGCCATGCGCGGCGGCGACGTCGAGCGAACCCTTCGACGTCAGCAGCCGGATGCCGACATACGCGAGGTACGCGGCGCCGAGCCACTTCACCACCGAGAACCAGAACGCCGACGCCATCAGCAGCGCCCCGAGGCCGAGCGCGACCGCGACGATCAGCACGAGGTCGGACAGCATCGCGCCGGCGAAGCCGTAAGCCGCGCGGCGCACGCCGTAGCGCGAGCCGTTGGTCAGCGCGAGCAGTACGGTCGGGCCGGGTGTCGCGATGCCGACGAACGCGACGGCGGCGAAGATCAGCAGGGTCGTTTGATGCATGGAGGAGCTCTCGAGGGAAGGCGCGCGTTCGATTATCGGGTGCGTGCGCCCGTGCTGTACAGGCACGGCGATCGTGCGCGTGGCCGCGCTTTCGACTATCTCGACTTTGGCAAGAAACTGTTTTCATTATTGCGCTTTAGTCTGGGACCGGTTCCATCTACCATGGCGGCCGCAGCGGGCCTGCCCGCCGCGACGCCGCGCGCGGACGCCGTCGGCCTCGCACTGCCGGCGAATCTCGCCGCCCGCGCGCTACTCGCAACATCAAGCCAGAACAACGGGCTCACCGCCCGGAGACACAAGACCATGAACAAGCAACTGATCGCAGCACCGCTGCTGCTCTCGCTCGCGGGCATCGCTTCCGCGCAAAGCTCCGTCACGCTGTACGGCATCGTCGATGCGGGTGTGACCTATCGCAGCAACGAACGGGTCGGCTCGGTCGGCTCGGCCGGCTCGTACACCGGGCATTCGAGCGTCGGGCTCACGACCGGCAACCTGTCCGGCAGCCGCTGGGGCATCAAGGGTTCCGAGGATCTCGGCGGCGGGATGCGCGCGCTGTTCGTCCTCGAGAACGGCTTCGACATCGCCAACGGCACGTCGGGCCAGGGCGGCCGCCAGTTCGGCCGGCAGGCATTCGTCGGCATCGGCAGCGACCGCTACGGCTCGGTCACGCTCGGCCGCCAGTACACGTCGCTCGACGACTTCGTGAGCCCGGTCGGCCCGTCGTCGTTCATCGGCGGGTTCGGCGCGCATCCGGGCGACATCGACGATCTCGACCAGACCGCGCGCGTCGACAGCTCGATCAAGTACACGAGCGCCAACTATTCGGGCTTCACGTTCGGCGCGCTGTACGGCTTCGGCGGCCAGCCGGGCAGCATGAAGCAGCGCAACACGTGGAGCGTCGGCGCGGCGTACGCGGCGGGCCCGCTGCGTGTCGGCGTCGGCTACGAGCGCTCGGACAACAGCAAGACGGGCGCGACCGACCCGACTGCGGGCAAGTGGCAGAGCACCGACGACGGCCTGTTCAACTCGTCGATCAACGAAGGTTATGCGAGCGCGCAGTCGCAGCAGATCATCGCGACGGGGGCGACGTACGACTTCGGCCCGGCCGTCGTCGGCGTGAACTACAGCAACGTGCAGTACCGCAGCGGCGACCGTTCGCTGTTCGCCGGCCACGCGACGTTCAACGTCGCGGGCGTGTTCACGCGCTGGAACGTGCGGCCGCAGACGCAACTGTTCGCCGGCTACAGCTACACGCGCGGCAGCGATGTCGATGGCGTCGACGATCGCGCGCAGTATCACAACGTCACGCTCGGCGCCGTCTACGACCTGTCGAAGCGCACCAGCGTGTACCTGCTCGGCGCGTACCAGCATGCGTCGGGCATGACGCTCGATGCGCTCGGCCGGCCGGTGGCCGCGACCGCGTCGGTGTCCGACAAGGCGAACGGCCATTCGTCCGACTCGCGCTCGCAGGCGATCGTCAGCCTCGGGCTGCGCCAGAAGTTCTGACGCGTAGCGGTCGTTGCGGTCGCAACGTCATTCGCAGCCGGTGCGGACGACGGTGCACGCCGGCTCCTATACTGTCGCCTCTGTTCTTCGAGGAGACGACATGACCCGAACGCAATCCGCGCGCTGCCTGTGCGGCGCCGTCACCGTCACGCTGCGCGGCGAGCCGGCGGCGCGCGCGAACTGCCATTGCGCGACCTGCCGCGATTTCTACGGCACGCCGATGCTGTCCGCGACCGCGTGGCCGCCGGAGCGGGTTGCGATCGACGGCGGCAACGCAACGTTCCCGCATCCGTCGAAGTCGATGTCGCGCACGTGGTGCGCGTCGTGCGGCGAGATCGTGTTCGGAACGAACCGGCTCGGCATGCGCGTCGTGCCGAACAGCCTGACCGCGCGTGCGCACGGCGGGCAACTGCCGGACGACCTGCAGCCGACGATGCACCTGTTCTACCGGCAGCGCGTGATCGACGTCGTCGATGCGCTGCCGAAATACCTCGACGGCTGGGACGGCCCGACGCTCGACAACGCGAACTGAACGATCGCGACCGCGTGCCGGCACGGCCGGTGCGCGGCTTGTTCGGCTGCATCCTTCTTCCCCGCTCCTTTCTTCCGCATTCCGTTCCGCCCGCCGCGTTCGCAGCACGCCCGATACGCCGATTTGCGAAAATCCGATTGCGCCGGATAATATTTTTTCTCTTTCATTTTAATTTCGATTTGTAATCATCGAGCCCACACCGGGGAATGAGAAAGCAATGCGGGCATGTCAGAAAAAATGACGCATTCGCATTGGGTGAACCGGAAGAAAATGCCGGGAAAAAGCGCCGAAATCGCGCCGCTGCCAGGCCGTTGCGGCGCGGTGTGCGAGTTTGACCATCATTGACGAAAAAGCGCCGGACGGCATAAAGCACGTGGTGAATAATTCGGGATGACGGGGAATGCGCGTTTGCCGGAATCACCAATATTTCATGCGTCGCGATTTACAGTGTCGACAAACGATCGTCCGGGAGCACTATTCATGTCAATGAAACAAATTCGCGCGGCATTGCTGGGGATGTGCATGGCCGTGCTGGCGCCCGCGAGTCACGCGCAGGTGCAATACACGACCGACTGGCTCGCGAACACGTTCGGCACGCTGGCCGCGCACGTGGGCAACGGCGCGCGCTCGATGTGGGTCGCCCCCGAGGGCGTGATCTACACGGCGTCGCGCTGGGACGAGAACGCGGGCGGCGTCGCGATCTACCAGAACGGCCAGCCGCTCGGCACGATCGGCATTCATGACGAATTCCAGGGCGGCGCGATCACCGGCAACTCGACGTCGCTGTTCGTCGCGCTCGGCTACAACCGCACGTTCGGCAGCGGCTCGGTGGGCCGCTACAACCGCGGCACGAACCTGCGCGACCTGCGCATCCCGGTCAGTGTGTGGACGGGCGTCCAGTACGCGGACGTGATCACGGGCCTCGCGACGGCCGGCAACCTGCTGTACGTGAGCGATTTCTACGGCAACCGCGTGCGCGTCTATACGACCGACGGCGTCTGGCAGCGCGACATCGGCGTGTCGGGGCCGGGCGCGCTGGCGCTCGACGCCGCCGGCAACCTGTGGGTCGCGCGCAAGAGCGCAGGCGTCGTCGCGCAGTTCAGCGCGACCGGCACGGCGATGAACACGATCCAGATGGCGGCCGGCGCGCGGCCGGCGTCGCTGTTCTACGACGCGTCGATGGGCCAGCTGATGGTGGGCGACGAAGGGCCCGACATGAACATCAAGGTCTACAGCGGGCTCCTCGGCCTGCCGATGCAGGTCGGCACGTTCGGCGTGCAGGGCGGTTATCTCGACACGACGACGGGCATCAAGGGGCAGGTCGGCGACAAGCGCTTCACGCGCGTCGCCGCGCTCGGCAAGGATTCGGCCGGCAACCTGTACGTGCTGAACAACGCATGGGGCGGCGGCTGGGATCTCGGCCGCAACGGCAGCACCGACCTGCATTCGTACAGCCCGACGGGCGCGCTGCAATGGAAGCTGCAGGCGCTGAACTTCGAGGGGATCGCCGCACCCGATCCGGTGACGGATGGCGCGTTCTTCTACAGCGGCAACAACGTGTACACGGGCTCGGCGGGCGGCACGTTCGTCGCGAACACGGTCGACCCGTTCACCTATCCGAAGGACCCGCGCCTCGACATGAAAGATTATCAGCGCGGCCAGCACTTCGGGCAGCTCGTGATGGTCGGCGGCAACCGGATCCTCGTCGCGTCGGGCCAGAACCCGGGCAACTTCAACTTCTATTACTTCAACACGGCGAGCGGCTATATCGCGATTCCGGCCGGCTCGCTCCCGGGCAAGCCGTTCAACACGACCCTGCAGGTCACCGCGGGCTTCGATATCGACGGCAACGGCGACGTGTGGGCAGGGCTGAACGGTTCCAACGTGATTTCCCGCTACCCGATGACGGGCTTCGACGCGACCGGCAAGCCGTCATGGGGCAAGCCGACGACCACGCCCGTGCCGAGCACCGTGGCGCCGGTCACGCGCATCATCTACCAGGCCGACAGCGACACGATGATCCTCGCGCAGGGCCTCGCGGGCAACTGGGACTGGACCGCGATGAACGGGCACATCGAGGTCTATCACGGCTGGAAGAACGGCAACACGAGCGCGCCGAATCCGGTGATCAACCTGACGAGCGCGAACCCGAAATCGATCGCGGCGGCCGGCCACTACCTGTTCGTCGGCTACGTGCACACGGTGCCGAACATCGACGTGTTCGACCTGAACTCCGGTGCGCTCGTCACCACGCTGACGAATTCGAACACGTCGGCGATGGACGTCGGCAACGACGTCGACTCGATGTACGGCGTGCGTGCGTACCTGCGCTCGACCGGCGAGTACGTGATCACCAAGGACAACTACAACGGGACGAGCATCGTCGTGTATCGCTGGCGTCCGTGACCGCACCGGCGGGGCCGGCCGGTGCGGCGTGGCGTCATGGCGCGCCGAGCACTCGGCCGTTCACGCGGAGCCCGTACATCGAGTCGGGCGAATCGTGGAACTTCGCGCGCGTGTCCGGCACGGAGCCCGTGAAACGCGGGTCCTGCGGACGTTCGTGGCTGTCCATGAAGGTCGCGACGTCCCATGCTTCCTGATCGGTCAGCGTGCCGCCGAGCCCGAGCGGCATGTTGGCCTTGATGAAGCCGGCCGCGTTGCGGATGTCGCCCATCCCCGCGCCCCAGTTGAACGAGCGCGCACCCCACAGCGCCGGGAAGGCCGGCTTGCCGCCGCTCGACTGCCCCTGGCCGTCCGCGCCGTGGCACAGCGCGCAGTGCTGCGTGTAGACGGCGGCGCCGCGCGCGTAGTCGGCCTTCTGCGCGGGCGGCGGCAGTTTCAGGAAGCCTTGCCCCGGCAGCTTCGTGCCGACCGGCGCGCCCTTCGCGAGCCAGTACGAATAGGTTTCGAGCGCGACGAGGATCGGGTCGCCGGCCGGCGGCGCCTTGCCGTTCATGCTGTAACGGAAGCAGCCCTGCAGGCGCTCGGCGAACGTGTTGACGTGCCCGTTCTTGCTGCGGTAGGCCGGATACAGCAGGTACGCGGCCCACATCGGGCTCGAATCGGGCCGGCGGCCGGCGTCGAGGTGGCAGCTCGCGCAGGTCAGCTTGTTGCCGACGTACTTGCCCGCGAACTCGGGGGTGTGCAGGAAGATCTGCTCGCCCAGCTTCACGGTTTTGCCGAAGTCGTCGGCGGGCATCGCGGATTCGGCGGGCGGCGTGAATGGTTTGGCCGCTGTCGCCGCGGTTGTGGCCGGTGCCGGTGTGGCCACGGGTGCGGATGCGGTAGTCGGCGCGTCCTGCGGCGCCGCCGCGAACGCGAGCGCGGGCATCCAGGCCGCGCCGAGCAGCGTGGCGCGTGCGCGGCGGATCAGCGTCGTGCGGTCGATCATCGCTTGTCTCCTTGTGCGGCGCCGCCGCGCGCATAGTAAGCGGCCACCGCGTCGATGTCGGTATCGGACAGCTTGCCGGCGATCATCGGCATCAGCGCCA
Organism: Burkholderia sp. BKH01; assembly: GCF_025685725.1. Lineage (NCBI taxonomy): Bacteria > Pseudomonadati > Pseudomonadota > Betaproteobacteria > Burkholderiales > Burkholderiaceae > Burkholderia > Burkholderia sp. BKH01. The sequence continues at coordinate 57,920 of NZ_JAOTQT010000023.1, forward strand.
TCGGCCCGGGCGGGCGCGTGCCGTGTTTCCAGCCGTTCAACTGGCCGGCGATATACGCGGCAGGCTGCCCCGCGAGTGGCGGAAACGCGGTGCCGACGCCGAGGCCGCCGGGGCCGTGGCACTGCGCGCATGCAGGCAGGCCCTGCGACCAGCGCCCGCGCGTCGCGAGCCACGCGCCGGTGTTCGCGGGATCGATCGACGCGTCGTCGGGGGTGAAGACGCCGGCCGGTGCGGGCAGGCTCGCGAAGTACGCGGATACCGCGTCGCGTTCGTGCGGCGTCAGCAGTTTCGACAGCGGCTGCATGACGGGATTCTGGCGGCTGCCGTCCGCGAACGCGGCAAGCTGCGCGGACAGATACGCGGCGTTCATGCCCGCGAGGCGCGGGAAGCCGGCCGCCGCATTGCCTTCGCCGTGGCTGCCGTGGCAGCCGATGCACGCGGCGACGCCCGTCGCCGAGCCCTGTGTTGCGAGCGTCTTGCCGAGCGTCGCGTCGTCCGCGTGTGCGTGGCCGGCCAGCAGTGCCGCTGCGGCAATCAGCAGCGGTGCGATCCGGTATCGCCGTGTGTCGACCGTATCGTTCACGTGTCCCCTCCTTGTTGTATGTCGCGTGCGCGCCGCCACGCGGTCGGGCCTTTGCCGTCAGCCTGCGTCGGGCCGGTCCTGCCCCGGCGCGAGGTGCTGCACCGGGGTTGTCGCATCGTATCGGCCGAACCCATAGCGCTGGAATATCCGGAACGCTTCCGGCGACCGGATGAACGCGAGCCACGCGCGCGCGGCTTCCGGATGCGGCGCGTCCTTCACCATCGCGCCCGCATAGATCGCCGTCGTATTCTGCGCGGCCGGAATGTCGATGTGCATCAGCGGATGCCCGACCTGCTCCTGGAACGCCGCTTCGGATTGCCACAGCACGCCGGCGTCCGCGCGCCCCTGCATCAGGAACAGCGCGGTTTCCCGATGGTGGATGTGCGTGAGCTCGGTCGTGCCAGCGCGCACCTTGTCGTCGTAGACGGTGCGCGCGAGCGCGTCGCCGCCGGCCTTCGCGAGCGACGCGCGGATCTGCCGCGCGACGCCCTCGAATTCCGGGTTCGGCATCGCAAGCTTCACGTCGGGCCGCGCGAGATCGTTCAGCGACGCGATGCGCTTCGGATTGCCGGCGCGCACCATGATCGTCAACTGGTTCGTCACGTACGGCACCGCGGGGCCCGCGAGCGTGCCGTCCGCGATCAACCCGTCGATCTTGCCGAGCCCCGCGAAATACGCATCGGGCTTGACCGTCCACGTCATGTTGCCGACCGTGATCGTGCCGCCCGCGTGGATCTGCTTCACGAGCAGGCCGGGCGGGATCGTTTCCCAGTAGATGCGGCCGCGGTATTCGGGATGGTCTTCCTCGAACTTCGCGACGAGCGGCGCCATCGCGAAGAAGTAGTTGCCGCCGACGAACAGCACGAGCTTCGGCGCGGTGAGGTCGCCGTGGAAATCGGCGAGCACGTCGACCTGCGGCACCGTGAATTCGAGGCCACGATGAATCGCGTCGTTGTTGCGGCCGTCCTGCCAGGGCGGAAAGATGGTCGTGGCGGTGGCTGCTGTTGCGGTGGCTGCGGGCGCGGTGGCGGGCGCGGCGAACGAAAGCGCGGACGCGCAGCACAGCCACGCGGCCAGTGCGGCCAGCGCGGCGCGCAGCGTGCGCCGCCGGCGGCGCGATGGCGATTGCGGGGGGATCGAGGTCATCGTGGAGCTCATTTCGCGTACGTGAAACCGGCCTGCTGCAGTTCGGGCAGCGTGCCGACCGCGCCCGGCGTGACGATCGCCGACGGGATCACGTGGTTGGTCAGGTCGGCCGCGAGCGCGTCGAGCGGCAGCTTGTCGGGATTCGCGTTCGCGCCGTCGAGCCGTTCCGCGAGCTCCCAGATCGCGTTGTGGCACGACAGGAACACGACGCCGCGCTGCCGCAGCGCGGCGATGCTGTTGTCGTGCGACGAGAAGGCGCCGTCGGGCAACGCGTGATCCTGCGCGCCTTTCGATTGCGCGGGCTTCGCGTCGAGCAGCGTGTTGGTCGGGAAGGCGGCGCCGGCCAGTTTCGCGAGGCCGTACTTGTCCCACGCGGCCTGGTCGAACAGCGCGAGATGCGCGCTGCCGTGCGTGGCCGACACGACGAGGAAATCCGGATGACCGTACGACCAGATCTGCGCATTCAGCGAATTGCGCATCAGGTTCAGCCACGGGCCGCCGAGCTCGGTGTTGTCCCACACCTGCTTCGGGCCGCCGCGATAGCCGATCACTTCGGCGAGCGCCTCGTGATCCCACTGGTCGGGGCGATCGAGGATCATCGGCACCGTCTTGAAGTCGCGCCGTCTCGGCACGGCCGCGAGGCGGCGCGTGAGGTCGGCGAGGCGCGCGGCGGCGCCGGGCAGCAGCGCGCCGGTTTCGGGCGCCGCCGCGTGAACGTGGCGCGTGGCGGCGAGCAGTGCGGTGCCGGCCGCGAGGCCGAGTGTCTTGAGCGCGCCTCGGCGCGCATGCCGGTCGGACATGGCTTATCTCCCGGGATCGTTTTTGTGGGGGCGTGTCGCGTTGCCGTACGGCCGCGCAGCGTCGCCATCGCGTAGCCAGTCTAGGGGCGCGCGATCGATCCCGGAAATCGCGATATCGGATGGGAGATATTCGGGGGTCCGATGATTGGGCGGGAGGGGGCGACGCCGGCTGAAGCGGCGTCGCGTTGCGAATGTCGCGCGGCGGGCGTCAGTGCGCCGCGCGTTCGCGCAGGACTTCCGACGGCCGGCTGTTGCGCACGAATACGCCGGCCAGCACGGCGCCCGTCAGCGCGATCGCGCCGGCCAGCACGAACGCGGCCGCGAACGAGCCGCTGCGTTCGACGATGAAGCCGGTCACGGCCGGCCCGATCACGCCCGACAAGCTGCCCATGCAGTGCAGGAAGCCGCTCACGCCGCCGACGCGCGTCGGGTGCACGACATCCTGCACGATCGCCCAGTAGATCGCGCCGGTGACGTACAGGAAGAACAGCGACACGGACATCAGCGCAACCGCGCCTTGCGTCGACTGCACGGTACCCGCGATCGCCACGCATGCGCCCGCGCCGAGCAGGCAGGTGACGAGCACGATCCGGCGCGACAGCAGCAGGTTGCCGGTGAGCCGGTAGAGCGCATCCGAGATGGCACCGCCGCACGCGAGGCCGACCGTGCCGACGAGCCAGGGCACGACGGTGGCGATGCTCATCTCCTTGATGTTGAGGTGATGCGCGCGCACGAGATAGCTCGGGAACCAGCTCAGGAAGAAGAACAGCACGTAGTTGTAGCTGAAGAACGCGGCCGCCGTGGCGAGGATGCGCGGCTGGCGCACGTAGTGCGACAGCGTGCGCGCGGGTGCCGATGCGTCGTCGTCGCTCGCGCGGGCGGCGGCGGGCATGTTCGGCGCCTCGTTTGCCGGCGTGGCCGGACGGTCCGACGTCGACACCATCCACAGCACGACCCACGCGAGCCCGATCGCGCAGACGATCCAGAATGCCGGCCGCCAGCCGAACTGCGCGGCCAGCAGGCCGACGATCGGCCCGGCGATCGCGCCGCCGAGCGGCGAGCCCGCGCTGAGCAGGCCCATCGCGGTCGCGGCGCCATCGCGCGGCAGCCAGTTGTTGACCATCTTGTTCGCGGCCGAGCACAGCGGGCCTTCGGCCATGCCGAACAGCAACCGCACGATCAGCAGGCTCACGAAGCCGACGGTCAGCGCGGTCATCCCGCAGAAGATCGACCAGAGCCCGACCGCCAGCACGTACACGAGCTTCGGCCCGAGCCGGTCGGATGCGAGCCCGCCGATGAAATTGAACAGCGCGTAGCCGACGAAGAACGTGCTGAACACGATGCCCATCTGCGCGGCGTCGATGCCGAGATCGGTCTGAACGATCGGCGCGACGATCGACAGCGCGACGCGGTCGAGATAGTTGATGCCGTACACGATGAACAGCAGGAATACCGTGAACCATGCCTGCGACTTCTGCTTCATGTCTGTCTCCTTCGTGCCGGTGGGCCGGCCGTCATGTCTTTTCCATCGTTCGCCGCGTCGACACTGGCATCGACGGGCAGGGGTGTCACGCGGTTCGCGTCGGCGGGGGCAAACCGGCCGTACGGTCGGTCAGCGTGCGTGCAGCGGCGCGAGCAGCGCATCGGTGCCGTGCGCGCGCAGCGTCGACAGATGCGCGCCGACGCGCGCGACCAGCGCGTCGGGCCACGCGGCCGGGCCGGCGAGCGCGGCACTGGCGAGCGCCGCGCGCACCGCGCCGTTCGCGTCGCCGGCCGCGCCGAGCGTCTCGGCAAGCGCAGCCGCGCCCGGGTCGCTGATCGTCAGCGGCCGGCCGCAAGCGTCGCGCGCGGTGGTCAGGTAGTACAGCCAGAGCGCAAGCGCCCGCTCCAGATACGGGCGCTCGACGCCCGCCGCCGCGCTGTCGGCGAGCGCGGGCAGCCAGCGCAGCGGCACCTTCTGCGTGCCGTCCATCGCGATCTGCTCGGTGCGATGCGCGAGCGTCGGATTCCGGAAGCGCCGCACGAGCGTCGCGCAATAGTCGTGCGCGTCGAAGCCGGACGGCACGTCGACGGTCGCGAGCAGGTCGTGCGTCATCACGCCGTCGACGAACGCCGCGATCGCCGGATCGGCCATTGCGTCCGACACGGTCGCGCGGCCGCGCAGTTGTCCCGCATACGCGATCGCCGAATGCGAGCCGTTCAGCAGCCGCAGCTTCATCGTTTCGTAGGGCCGCACGTCGGCGACGAGGCGCGCGCCGGCGTCTTCCCAGCGCGGGCGCGGGCCGGCGAAGCGATCCTCGATCACCCATTGCGAGAACGGTTCGCAGACGATCGCGGCCGCGTCGCGCGCACCGAGGTGCGCTTGCGCCCAGTCGAGCGATTCGGGCGTCGCGGCCGGCACGATCCGGTCGACCATGCTGTTCGGGAATGCGACGTCGTCGCGGATGCGCCGCGCGAGCGCGCCGTCGTCGACGCATGCCGCGTAGTCGAGCAGCAGCGCGCGCAGCGTGTCGCCGTTCGACGTCATGTTGTCGCAGCAGACGACGGTGAGCGGCGCGCCGGCCGGCCGCTGCCGGAGGCCGGCGGCAATCACGCCGAGTGCGGTACGCGGCGTGTCGGGCGCGGCGAGGTCAGCGCGGAGGGCGGCATCGTCGGTGTCGAGGCCGCCGCCGGGACGGCGGCAATAGCCTTTCTCGGTCACGGTCAGGCTGACGATCGACACGCGCGGATCGGCGATCAGCGCGAGCAGCGCGGGCAGCGATTCCGGTGCGAACAGCGCGCCGTGCACGGCCCCGACGATCCGGGTGCGCGCGCCGTCGCCGTCGCGTTCAGTCACCGTGTACAGGTTGTCCTGCGCGGCGAGCAGGTCGACGGTATGGCGCCGCCGCAGCTCGACGCCGACGATCCCCCAGCGGAGATCGCCCTGTTCGAGCACCGTTTCCGTATGGATCGCCTGATGCGCGCGGTGGAACGCGCCGAGGCCGAGATGGACGATGCCCGTGCGGACCGCGCGCCGGTCATAGCGGGGGCGGCGCGTGCCGGGCGGCGCGGTGTGCAGGAAGTCGGGTGCGGGTGGCATGACGATCGGAAATGGGTTGTACCATGGTAGATATCGGGGTGAGTGAAGGTTATTGCGGGTTTTTGCCGGAAGTTATTGGTGTAAACGCCAGTTCTATCAATTTCCTTGGGTTGTGTACCATGGTAGTTATCGAAATCGAGTCAGATGCATCGGCAAACATGAGCGAAACGGCAGCATTTGAGGAAGACGTCGTCGTCACGGCGTTGCAGGGGTTCTCGCTGGACGAGAGCCGGTCTTATACGGAGCAGGTGCACGTGCTGCTGCGCCACGCGATCGTGCGGGGCGCGCTGCCGCCGCACACCGCGCTGTCCGAGGCCGTGATCTCGACGACGATCAAGGTCAGCCGCACGCCGGTGCGCGAAGCGTTCGCGCAACTGGCCGACGAGCGGCTCGTGCAGATTCACCGGAAGGTCGGCACGTTCGTCGCGCCGATTCCGATGTCGATCCTCGAGGAAGGGCGGTTCGCGCGCAGCACGCTCGAATGCGCGAACCACGTCGAGCTCGCACAGAAAATCACGGCGGAACAACTCGCGGAGCTGTCGCGGATCATCGACGCGCAGCGCGCCGCGGTGGCCGCGCACGATGTCGAGGCGTTCTTCGAACTGGACGAAGCGATGCACGGCCGGATGTTCGCGTTCGCGGGCCGGCCGCACGTGTGGGAAATGCTGCAGCCGATGAAGCGCCAGTTCGACCGCGTGCGCTGGCTGCTGCTCGACCGCGTCGAGGATCATGCACGCCGCGCGCTGCAGGAGCACGAGCAGATCCTCGCGCATATCGCGTCGCGCAACATGGCGTTGCTCGGCGCATCGGTCGCGACGCACGTCGACCGGATCGGCTCGCATCTGCCCGATGTGCGCAGTCGCGCGCCGCACTACTTTGTCGACTGAATCGCCTGCTGGAGGAGCGCAGTGAAAATCGAACGCTTGCAGACCATCGTCACGTGTCCGGGCCGGAACTTCGTGACGGTGAAGATCGTGACCGACGAAGGCGTCTACGGCCTCGGCGACGCGACGCTCAACGGGCGCGAGCTCGCCGTGCGCGCGTACCTGGAAGAGCATGTATTTCCTTGTCTCGTCGGCCGCGACCCGCGCAACATCGAGGACATCTGGCAATACCTGTATCGCGGCGCGTACTGGCGGCGCGGGCCCGTGACGATGACGGCGATCGCCGCGATCGACATGGCGTTGTGGGACATCTTGGGCAAGCTCGCGGGCATGCCGGTTTACCAGCTGCTCGGCGGCAAGAGCCGCGACGGCCTGATGGTGTACGGCCACGCGAACGGGCGCGACCACGAGGAAGCGGTCGACGCGGTGCGCGCGCATATCGAGGCAGGCTTCCGTGCGATCCGCGTGCAGTCGGGCGTGCCGGGGCTCGACAAGGTGTACGGCGTCGGCAAGACCGCGGGCGCGTACGAACCCGCCGAAAAGGGCCTGCCGCCTGAAGAGCCGTGGGATACCGCGCTTTATCTGCGCCATACGCCGGACCTGTTTCGCAAGGTGCGCGACGCGGTCGGCGATGCGCCGCACCTGCTGCACGACGCGCATCACCGGCTCACGCCGATCGAGGCCGCGCGGCTCGGCCGCGATCTCGAGCCGCATCGCCTCTTCTGGCTGGAAGATGCGACGCCCGCCGAGAACCAGGACGCATTCCGCCTGATCCGCCAGCACACGACGACGCCGCTCGCGGTCGGCGAAGTGTTCAACTCGATCTGGGATTGCAAGGACCTGATCCGCGATCAGCTGATCGACTACATCCGCGCGACGATCGTGCATGCGGGCGGGATCACGCACGTGCGCCGGATCGCCGACTACGCGGCGATGTACCAGGTGCGCACGGGCTTTCATGGCGCGACCGACCTGTCGCCGGTCTGCATGGCGGCGGCGGTCAACTTCGGATTGTGGGCGCCGAACTTCGGCATCCAGGAACTGATGCCGCACAGCCCGCTGACCGACGAAGTGTTTCCGCACAGCTACCGCTTCGAGGACGGTTATCTGGTGATGGACGACGTGCCGGGCCTCGGTGTCGACATCGACGAGACGCTGGCCGCGAAGTATCCGTACGAGCGCGCGTACCTGCCGGTCGCGCGGCTGCGCGACGGCTCGATGTGGAACTGGTGAGCGGCAAGGAACCGAAGGAGAGAACCGAAATGTTGAGCGTCGTTGTCGATCGCCCGAACAGCATGGGCGTGCGCGAAGTGCCGCTGCCCGTGCCCGCCGCCGGCGAAGTGCGCGTGAAGGTCCGCTATGCGGGCATCTGCGGGTCGGACCTGCACATCTTTCACGGCAAGAATCCGTTCGTGTCGTATCCGCGCATCATCGGCCACGAATTCGTCGGGACGATCGAGTCGGTCGGCGAGGGCGTCGACGCGGCGCGGCTCGGCGAGACCGTCGCGGTCGATCCCGTGATCAGCTGCGGGCATTGTCATGCGTGCTCGATCGGCCGGCGCAACGTCTGCCGGCACTTGACCGTGCTCGGCGTGCATCGCGACGGCGGCTTCAGTCAGTACACCTGTGTGCCGGCCGGCAATGCCTACCGGATTCCGGCGGAGATCGCCGATACCTGCGCGGCGATCGTCGAGCCGTTCGCGGTGGCCGCGAACGCGACGTCGCGCACCGGCGTGCTGCCGGGCGACGTTGCGCTGATCTATGGCGCAGGCACCGTCGGGCTGACGATCCTGCAGGTGCTCAAGCGCGTATACGGCATCCGCGCGTTCATCACCGACCGGCTCGACGCGCGCCTGCAACTCGCGCGCAAGTGCGGCGCGGCGGAGGACGAGATCATCAACACGAGCGTCGAGTCGTTGCCGGACGCGCTGGCGCAGCGCGGCGTCGACGGCGGCCCGACGCTGATCTTCGATGCGGTCTGCCATCCGTCGATTCTCGAGGAAGCCGTGCGGATCGCTGCGCCGGCGGGCCGGATCGGCGTGCTCGGCTTCTCGTCGGAGCCGTCCGCGATCGTACAGGCGGAACTGACGAAGAAGGAACTGACGCTCGCCGCGTCGCGGCTGAATTGCGCAATGTTCCCGCAGGTCATCGACTGGATCGGCCGCGGGCTGATTCAGCCGGAGCACATCGTCACGCACAAGGTGGGTTTCCGCGACGTCGCGCAAGCGTTCGAGATGGCCGAGCAGAGGCCTGCCGAGAGCTGCAAGATCCTGCTCGATTTCGCGGGCGGCTGATACCGGTTCGGGTCGCGAGCCGGGGCGGCGGCATCCGGTTCCGGATCGAACCGCACCACACCACAAGAACTTCAGGAGACAGGCAGGATGATCCGAATTCCGTTCGAGGAGTTGCAGGGCGCCATTTATCTCGCGCTCCTGAATGCGGGCATGAACGAGCACGACGCGGGCGTCTGCGCACGGGTTCATGCGGAGGCGACCTGCGACGGCGTCAATTCGCACGGCATCAATCGCGTCGCGCGCTTCGTCGACTACGTCCGCAAGGGCTGGGTGAATCTGCAAGGCGCCCCCACGCCGGTCAAGCGCTTCGGCGCGATCGAGATCCTGGACGGCAATCGCGGCCCGGGCATTCTCAATGCGTTGTCCGCGACCGAGCGCGCGATGGCGATCGCGGCCGAGCAGGGCGTCGGCATCGTCGCGCTGCGCAACACGACGCACTGGATGCGCGGCGGGACGTATGGCTGGCACGCGGCGGATCGTGGCTATATCGCGATCTGCTGGACGAATACCGAATCCTGCATGCCGGGTTGGGGCGGCAAGAAACCGCGCGTCGGCAACAACCCGTTCGTGATGGCGGTGCCGCGGGACAAGGGCCCTATCGTGCTCGACATGGCAATGTCGCAGTATTCGTACGGAAAACTGCAGGCCACCCGCCTCAAAGGGAAAAACATGCCGTTTCCCGCCGGTTTCGACAGCGAAGGGAAGCTGACCGTCGAGCCCGGCCCGATCGAGGCGTCGATGCGGATCCTGCCGATGGGTTACTGGAAGGGCTCGGGATTCGCGATCATGCTCGACGTACTGGCCGCCGTGCTGTCGGAGGGGCTGGCGACGAACGGGATCGATGCCGTGCAGCAGGGAAGCTGCACCGGCTGCTCGCAGGTGTTCATCCTGATCGACCCGCGCAAGCTGGGCGGCGAGGCGTTCACGAACGAGGTCGCCGACGGCGTGGCCGATTACGTGAATACGTCGGAAGTCGCTGAAGACAGCGACGAGGTGCTGTATCCCGGGCAAAGCGCGCTGCGAACCCGCATCGAACAGCGGCGGCACGGCGTTTCCGTCGACGACGGAATCTGGGCCGACGTGCTCGCGCTCGCGGAGCGATGAGGTCGGCGCATTCGTGACGCGGCGCCGGCAGGCGGCCCGGCCCGCCACGAGCATACGAAACGTACCAGCGTATGGATCGATACCGTCGCCGTCGAGGTTCTTGTATTAATCTGGAGAACTGATCATGAAGGCGGACGTCACGCTTGTGCTCGGCGCAAGCACCGAAGCACTGCACGAAGATGCGTTGTACCGGAAGGTGATACTGAGGATCGTCCCGCTGTTTTTCCTCGGGTTCATCATGTCCTATCTGGACCGCGTGAACATCGGTTTTGCCAAACTGCAGATGGCGGCCGATTTCGGCCTGACGAATGCGTCCTTCGCACTCGGCGCGAGCGTGTTCTTCTGGGGCTACATGCTGTTCGAGATTCCGAGCAACCTGATCCTCCGGCGAGTCGGCGCACGCGCATGGATTGCGCGGATCATGATCACGTGGGGGATCGTGTCGACCCTGATGATCTTCTCGAGGAACGAGGCCGCGTTCTATTCGCTTCGTTTCCTGCTTGGCGTATGCGAGGCCGGTTTCGTTCCGGGCGTGATGTATTACACGAACACGTGGCTGCCCGCCCGGCGCCAGAGCGGCATGTATTCGCTGTTCCTGATGGCGTTGCCGATTGCCGTCGTGTTCGGTGCGCCGCTATCCGGCGCGATCCTGGAGACGATGAACGGCGTGGCCGGCATCAAGGGATGGCAGTGGCTGTTCCTGCTCGAAGGGCTGCCGTCCGCGGTGCTGGGCGTCGTGATCCTGGCGCTGCTGCGGAACCGGCCGGCCGACGTCGATTGGCTGACGCCGCGCGAGAAGCAGATCATCGAGGCGAATGTCGCGAAGGAGGCGGCGTTCAAGTCACATCGCGTCGCGGATGCGTTCCGGACGCCGAAGATCTATGCGCTGATCGTCGTGATGATCCTCTTCAACACCGCCTTCTACGGGCTGACGTTCTGGATGCCGACGCTGTTTCATGACGCCGGCGTCGCGAACAGCCTGGATGTCGGGCTGTTCACGGCCATCCCGTTCGGCGTCGCGGCGATCTGCATGTACGTGAACGCGAAGGTCGCGGAGAAGTCCGGGCGGCTGCGCCGGCACGGCGTGGTGCCGGTCGCGCTGGCCGCCGTCGGCCTGTTCGTCGCGACCGTGGCGCACGACAGCTTCTGGCTCGCGCTGATCATGCTGACCGTCGCGACGTCGGGCATCCTGTCGCTGATGCCGATCTACTGGACGCTACCGGGACGCGTGCTGTCCGGTGCGGCCGCGGCGGCCGGCCTCGCGCTGATCAACGCGTGCGGGAGCCTGTCGGGGATTCTCGGCGCGATGATCATCGGCTTTGCGGGCATCCGCACCGGCATGGCGATCCTTGCCGGCTTCCTGTTGCTATGCAGCGTCGTGTTCTACCGGGTCTGTCCGCCGACGGCGGAATGACGCCGAACCGGGCCCGGCTTCCGGCCGCCCTGGCCGTCAGAACGACACCGTCGTCGTCAGCATGACGAGCCGCGGCTCGCCGACCGCGACGATCAGATTGTTGTTGCTCGACGGGTAGTAGATCTTGTCGAGCAGGTTCTTCACGTTGAGCTGGAAGCGCGTCGGGAACTTGCCGATCGTCGTTTCGTAGGCCGCGAACGCGTCGACGGTCACGTAGCCGGGCAGCGTGAAGCTGTTCGCGGTGTCGCCGGAGCGTGCGCCGACGAGGCGCGCGCCGCCGCCGAAGCGCCAGCGACCGGGCAGGTTCGCGATCGCCGTGTCGTACACCGCGAACAGGCTGCCCGTGTGGCGCGCGACGTTGACGAGCGGCGTATTGCTGTCGCGATCGGTCGCGTTCGTATACGCATAGCTGCCGATCACGCTCAGGTGGCGCGTGATCTGCCCCGCGACGTCGAGCTCGATCCCGCGCGAGCGCGCGGTGCCGATCGTCGACGTGACGTCGTCCACCGTGACCGCGACGTTGCGCTTGTCGATCTGGTAGACCGCGAGCGTGCCCGTGATCGCGGGCTTCAGGCTGAACTTCAGGCCGGCCTCGAGCACGCGGCCGTATTCCGGCGCGAGCGGCGCGGCGACGTTCGTTGCGACATTCGGCTTGAACGAGCGGCTCACGTTCGCATACGCGGTCAGCGCCGGCGTGAGCGCATACGCGAGCCCGAACTGCGGCAGCCAGACATTGCCGCGCGAGCGGTCGGCGAACACGAACGGCCGGCCCATCCCCGATTCCTGCTGCCAGTTTTCCCAGCGCAGCCCGCCGACCGCAGTGAGGCGCTCGGTGAGCTTCACCGAGTCCTGCACGACCATCGAATACGCATGCACCACCGAGCGCGAATCGCTTTGCTTCGGGTTGGGCATGCCGCCCGGCGCGAGCAGGCCGTACACGGGGTCGTAGAGATTGAAGCCCGTCGTTGCCTTGCCGCGGATCGTATCGCCGCGGAAGCTGCGCTGCCGCTCGTATTCGCCGCCGATGTAGAGCGCGTGGTTCATTCCGGCAAGCGTCACGTTGCCGAGCAGGCCGAGCGTCGCGATCTGGTCGGAGTCGTTGCGCCCGAGGTTCGCATCGGACGAGCGCGTCAGTGCGCCGGTCCCGCTGTTGAACGCGGTGGCGCGGGTGATGGTCTGGTCGTAGCGGTCGCGGCCCCAGCCGTAGGTCGCGCGCACGCGCCACGCGTCGGAGAAGCGGTGCTCGATGCGCGCACGCAGCGTTTCCTGGATGCCGCTGCTTTGCGACCACGCTTCTTCGTAGCGGCGGTAGCGCAGCGCATCGTCGAGCTGGCCGTTCACGAGCACGGTGCCGCGATCGAACGGCGTCGTGTAGTCGACGTACTGGTAGCTGACGTCGATCGACGTGTTCGCGTCGTGCCACGACAGCGCGGGCGCGATCAGCGCGTCGCGCTGGCGGCCGAAGCTGCGCCAGTAGCGGCTCGTGCCGTATTCGCCGGTCAGCCGGAACGCGAGCGTGCCGCCCGCGACCTGGCCCGGCTTGCCGAGCGGGCCGGTGAGATCGAATAGCGCGCTGCCGCCGCCGTGGTTCGTGCGCGACGCGGAGATCGAGCCGCCGAACGTGTCTTCCGGCTTGCGCGTGACGAGGTTGATCACGCCGCCCGGATCCTGCATCCCGTAGAGCAGCGAAGCAGGGCCCTTCAGCACTTCGACGCGGTCGATCGTCGCGAGATAGCTGTGCAGTACCGGCGTGCGCACGCCGTCGACGAGCACGGAGCCGTCGTTGTTCGATCCGAAGCCGCGCTTGGTGAACGCGTCGCGCGTGCCGCCGAGCGTGTTCGTCTGCGTGACGCCGCTGATGTTGCCGAGCACGTCGTCGAGCGAGCGCGCCTGCTGGTCCTGCATCACGCTGCTGCTGACCACCGCGACCGATTGCGGAATCTCCTTGAGCGGGCGGTCGCTGCCGCCCGCGATGCTGGTGGTGCGCGGTTGATAACCGATCGTCGGATCGATGGCCGCCGATGCGGTGACGCTGATGGCCGGGAGTTCGCGTTCGGCGGGCGTCGCGGGTGTCGATGCGGGCGTGAGAGCGGATGCGGGCGCAACGGGTTTGGCGTCGGCGCGTTCGGCGGCGTCGGCATGCGCGCCGCTTGCGACGCAAAGGGTGATCAGGGCAGGCAGGCTGGTGCGCCACGGACGAAGGGGTCGGGTGCGGCGGGTCGTTCGACGGGATGGCATGAATCGATGCAGGGCGGAGTGCTAAGGATCGTGTCGCGGGTCGCAGCACTTTGCTGCAACCGGGATGCGCATGATATATGTAATGAGAATCATTTTCAATTGTAATGAGGCGATCGGCAGCGGGCGGGCGTTGGTTGCCGGGCCTTCGGCCGTCTGCTACCGTAGCGGCCAAAATCAGACGCAGTGAAATTCAATGAGAGAGCCGGGGGCCGCACCATGTCATCTTCCCGTCGCGTCGCGTTCAGCGCGACGCACCGCACTCGACCATGCGGGTGGTGAAGTGATCGCAGCCGTGTTCCGCCATTCGAGCGACTGAAGCAACGGAAGCGAATTCAGTTGGCGTTGTGCCGCGCAGCCGGCGCAGCGCCGCCTTCAATCACTTCAACCACCACGCTAGACGCGAGACCACCCATGAAAAAGATTTCCGTGCCGTTCGCGGCGGCCGCGCTTGCGGCGTGCGCGATGCTGGCGGGCGTTCACCGGAACGCCTGCGCCGCACCGGCGGACGAGCCCGCGATCGATGCGCACTACAGCGTCGTGATCGAGGCCTATACGCAGGACATGGCTGCCGCGAAGACGAAATACGACGGCAAGCGCCTCGCGTTCGTCGGCGCCGTGATCCGGATGGGCAGCGACCCGGGCGGCACGTACTTCGGCGCGCTGACGACCGACGGCGGGCAGTTCGACACGCATTTCGACGTGGCCGACCAGGATGCGTTGAAACCGAAATTCCCCGGCGGCGAGATCAAGCCGTTCACCGCGTCCGCGGATTTCCGGTTCAGTTGCGTGAACGAAGGTTATATCGATGCGTCCGTGTTGCCGGGGCTGAAGTTGACGCACTGCCGACTCGCCAACTGACCGGCGTGCCGCGCGGCGCGGCAACTCCGCCGCCGCGCATCACGCGCGCGTGTTTTCCCCTTCCAGCCGCCGCACGGCTTCCGCGACTTCGTTCCTGAAGCGCACGAGCGCCGCCTGTTCCGGCGCGGGCGGCTGCACGGCGGCCCACAGCATGTCGACCAGCTGCGTGGCCGTCGTTTCCGTATCGAGCTTGCGGTGCCCGAGGATCGCATCCCACAGCACGTGCTCGATCGGCCCGAACACCATCGAGCGCAGCAGGCTCAGCGGCAGGTCCGCGCGGACCTGCCCGGCCGCCTGGCCGCGCGCGAGCACGTCCATCAGCGGCGCGGTATAGCGGCGCTGCAGCGCGGTGAGCTCGTCGCTCAGCGCATGCTGCTTCGCGCGGCCTTCCGACAGCACCAGCGCGCACAGCCCCGTGCCGTTCACGAGCATCAGCCGCAGGTGGGTGCGTACGATGAACGCGAACTGCTGCTGCACCGACGCATCCCGCGGCATCCCGTGCTCGAACGCGGCGATGATTTCGTCGTACCAATCCGCGATGACGCGCGCGCACAGCTCGCGCTTGCCGCGGAAGTAGCTGAACACCGTCGCCTCGGATACCCCGACGCGCTGCGCGATCTCGGCGGCCGTCGCATGCTCGTAGCCTTTTTCGGCAAACACTTCACGACCGGCGCGCAGGATGTCCTGCACGCGCTGCTGGGATTTGCGCCCGGCGGGCGCGCGCGACGTGTCGGCGCGGTCGGCTTTGACGGTGGCGGTCATGGTGTCGGCGGTAGCGGCTGTCATGTCGGCATGATATCTGAGTGTCACTCAAAAAACTATTGACGCCGAACCGGACGAGGCGCGAAACTGTGCAAAATTTCCGCTGTATTGGTCAATGAATCGGCGCATTCATTCGATTTGAGCGAAACTCAGAAATCGGTGCATGCGACACACTTTCTGGAGACGGAGGAGACATGATCAACCTGCCCGGCGTGCAATTCATGCTCGGTGAAGACATCGAGATGCTGCGCGATGCCGTCGCGACGTTCGCGGCGAAGGAAATCACGCCGCGCGCGGCGGAGGTCGACCGCACCGACCAGTTTCCGATGGATCTGTGGAAGAAGTTCGGCGATCTTGGCGTGCTCGGCATGACGGTTGCCGAGGAGTACGGCGGCGCGAACATGGGCTACACCGCGCACATGGTCGCGATGGAAGAGATCTCGCGCGCATCGGCGTCGATCGGCCTGTCGTACGGCGCGCACTCGAACCTGTGCGTGAACCAGATCCACCGCAACGGCACCGAAGCGCAAAAGCAGAAATACCTGCCGAAGCTCGTGTCGGGCGAACACATCGGCGCGCTCGCGATGAGCGAACCGAATGCCGGCTCCGACGTCGTCAGCATGAAGCTGCGCGCCGACAAGCGCGGCGATCGCTACGTGCTGAACGGCACGAAGATGTGGATCACCAACGGCCCCGATTGCGACACGCTCGTCGTCTATGCGAAGACGGACGTCGAAGCGAATGCGCGCGGCATCACCGCGTTCATCGTCGAGAAGGGGATGAAGGGCTTCTCGGTTGCGCAGAAGCTCGACAAGCTCGGCATGCGCGGCTCGCACACGGGCGAGCTGGTGTTCCAGGACGTCGAGGTGCCGGAAGAGAACATCCTCGGCCAGCTCAACGGCGGCGTGAAGGTGCTGATGAGCGGCCTCGACTACGAGCGCGCGGTGCTGTCGGGCGGCCCGACGGGCATCATGGCCGCATGCCTCGACGCGGTCGTGCCGTATATCCACGACCGCAAGCAGTTCGGCCAGGCGATCGGCGAATTCCAGCTGATCCAGGGCAAGGTCGCCGACATGTACACCACGTTCCAGGCATGCCGCGCGTATCTGTACGCGGTCGGCCGCCATCTCGACTCGGCGGGCAGCGACCACATTCGCCAGGTGCGCAAGGACTGCGCGGGCGTGATCCTCTATACGGCCGAGAAGGCGACGTGGATGGCCGGCGAGGCGATCCAGATCCTCGGCGGCAACGGCTACATCAACGAATACCCGGTCGGCCGCTTGTGGCGCGATGCGAAGCTCTATGAAATCGGCGCCGGCACGAGCGAGATCCGCCGGATGCTGATCGGCCGCGAGCTGTTCGCGGAAACGATGTAACGCCCCACGTCACGCGAACGGAGCTCCGTCGATGCCGATCATCGAATCAAAAATGAACCCGCGTTCGGAAGACTTCCGCGCGAACGCCGCGGCGCTCGAGGCGGTCGTCGCCGACCTGCGCGCGAAGATCGAACAGCTCGCGCAGGGCGGCGGCCAGGCCGCGCGCGACAAGCACCTGTCGCGCGGCAAGCTGCTGCCGCGCGATCGCATCGCGCAACTGCTCGATCCGGGCGCGCCGTTCCTCGAGCTGTCGCAGCTCGCGGCGAACGGCATGTACAACGACGACGCGCCGGGCGCAGGCGTCATCACCGGGATCGGCCGGATCGCGGGCCGCGAGTGCGTGATCGTGTGCAACGACGCGACGGTCAAGGGCGGCACCTACTACCCGGTCACCGTGAAGAAGCACGTGCGCGCGCAGGAAATCGCCGCGGAAAACCGGCTGCCGTGCGTGTACCTCGTCGATTCGGGCGGCGCGAACCTGCCGAACCAGGACGACGTGTTTCCCGATCGCGACCACTTCGGCCGCATCTTCTTCAACCAGGCGACGATGTCGGCGGCGGGTATCGCGCAGATCGCGGTCGTGATGGGCTCGTGCACGGCGGGTGGCGCGTATGTGCCCGCGATGAGCGACGAGTCGATCATCGTGAAGAACCAGGGCACGATTTTCCTCGGCGGGCCGCCGCTCGTGAAGGCCGCGACCGGCGAGGAAGTGAGCGCCGAGGATCTCGGCGGCGGCGACGTGCACACGCGCCTGTCGGGCGTGGTCGACCATCTCGCGCAGAACGACGCGCATGCGCTGTCGATCGCGCGCAACATCGTCGATCATCTCGCGCCGAAGATCGCATCGCCGGTGGCGCTACGCGAGCCGAAGCCGCCGCGCTACGACGCGAAGAGCCTGTACGGCGTGATTCCCGTCGATACGCGCAAGCCGTTCGATGTGCGCGAGGTGATCGCGCGCATCGTCGACGATTCCGAGTTCGACGAATTCAAGGCGCGCTTCGGCACGACGCTCGTCACGGGCTTCGCGCACATCTGGGGCCATCCGGTCGGGATCGTCGCGAACAACGGCATCCTGTTTTCCGAATCGGCGGTGAAGGGCGCGCATTTCATCGAGCTGTGCTGCCAGCGCAAGATCCCGCTCGTGTTCCTGCAGAACATCACGGGCTTCATGGTCGGGCGCAAGTACGAGAACGAAGGCATCGCGCGGCATGGCGCGAAGATGGTCACGGCCGTGTCGAACGCGAAGGTGCCGAAGTTCACGGTGATCATCGGCGGCTCGTTCGGCGCCGGAAACTACGGGATGTGCGGCCGCGCATTCGGGCCGCGTTTCCTGTGGATGTGGCCGAACGCGCGCATCTCGGTGATGGGCGGCGAGCAGGCCGCGTCGGTACTCGCGACCGTGCGTCGCGACGGTATCGAGGCGAAGGGCGGTTCGTGGTCGACCGACGAAGAAGAGGCATTCAAGCAGCCGATTCGCGACCAGTACGAGCGCCAGGGCCATCCGTATTACGCGAGCGCGCGGCTGTGGGACGACGGCGTGATCGATCCCGCGCAGACGCGCGACGTGCTCGGGCTCGGCCTTGCGGCGTCGATGAACGCGCCGATCGACGATACGCGCTTCGGCGTGTTCCGGATGTAACGAGGAGAGCGGACGATGCGATACGAAACCATCAAGGTCAACGAAGCAAGCCGCGTCGCGACCGTCACGCTCGCGCGTCCCGACGTGCGCAACGCGTTCAACGAGACGACAATCGCCGAGCTGACCACCGCGTTCGAATGGCTCGACGCGCACGAAGGCGTGCGCGCGATCGTGCTCGCGGCGGAAGGCACCGCGTTCTGCGCGGGCGCGGACCTGAACTGGATGAAGAAGATGGCCGGTTACTCGGACGACGAGAACCGTGCCGATGCGCGCAAGCTCGCGCGGATGCTCGAGGCGATCCATCGCTGCGGCAAGCCGGTGATCGCGCGCGTGCATGGCGACGCGTATGCGGGCGGCGTGGGCCTCGTCGCGGCGGCCGATATCGCGATCGCCGCCGACGGCGTGAAGTTCTGCCTGTCTGAAGCGCGGCTCGGGCTGATTCCCGCGACGATCGCGCCGTACGTCGTGCGCGCGATGGGCGAGCGTGCGGCACGCCGCTACTTCACGACGGCCGAGGTGTTCGACAGCGCGCGCGCCGCATCGCTCGGCTTCATTCACGACGCGGTGCCGGCCGATGCGCTCGACGAAACGGTCGCGAAGCTGGCCGCGACGCTCGTCGCGAACGGCCCCGACGCGGTGCGTGCGTGCAAGCGGCTCGTCGCCGATGTCGCCGGCCGCGCGCTCGACGCGACGCTGATCGAGCAGACCGCCGACTGGATCGCGCGCACCCGCGCAGGCGCGGAAGCGCGCGAAGGGATCGCGGCCTTCCTCGAGAAACGCACGCCGTCGTGGCGTGAATGACGTCGTCGTGACCCACTCTTTCCGGACGAAACCGAAGCCATGTTCGACAAGATTCTGATCGCCAACCGCGGCGAAATCGCGTGCCGCGTCGCCGCGACGTGCAAACGTCTCGGGATCGCGAGCGTCGCCGTCTATTCCGACGCCGACGCGAACGCGAAGCACGTGGCCGCATGCGACGAAGCCGTGCACATCGGCGGCTCGGCGGCCGCGGACAGCTATCTGCGCATCGAGCGTATCATCGAAGCCGCGCGCGCGACCGGCGCGCAGGCAATTCACCCCGGCTACGGCTTCCTGTCGGAGAACGAAGATTTCGCGCATGCGTGCGAAGCGGCCGGCATCGCGTTCATCGGGCCGCCCGTCGACGCGATCGCGGCGATGGGGTCGAAGGCCGCCGCGAAGGCGCTGATGCACGCGGCCGCCGTGCCGCTCGTGCCCGGCTATCACGGCGACGACCAGGACACGGGCAACCTGCATCGCGAAGCCGATGCGATCGGCTACCCGGTGCTGCTGAAGGCCAGCGCGGGCGGCGGCGGCAAGGGGATGCGCGTGGTCGAGCGCTCCGACGATTTCCCGGCGGCGCTCGCGTCGTGCCAGCGCGAAGCCGCGAGCAGCTTCGGCAACGACCGCGTGCTGATCGAGAAATACCTGACGCGCCCGCGCCACGTCGAGGTGCAGGTGTTCGGCGACACGTACGGCAATACCGTGTACCTGTTCGACCGCGATTGCTCGGTGCAGCGCCGTCACCAGAAGGTGCTCGAGGAAGCGCCGGCGCCTGGCCTGCCCGACGAGTTGCGCCGCGCGATGGGCGAGGCGGCCGTCGCGGCCGCGCGCGCGGTCGGTTATGTCGGCGCGGGCACCGTCGAATTCATCATGACGGGCGACGCGTTCTACTTCATGGAAATGAACACGCGCCTGCAGGTCGAGCATCCGGTCACCGAGATGGTCACCGGGCTCGATCTCGTCGAGTGGCAACTGCGCGTCGCGTTCGGCGAGACGCTGCCGCTGAAGCAGGACGAGCTGCGCGTGCAGGGCCACGCGCTCGAGGCGCGCCTTTACGCGGAGAACCCCGCGCGCGGCTTCCTGCCGTCCACCGGCACGCTGAAGCACCTGCGGCTGCCGGACGGCGTCGAGTTCGACATCGGCGCAGCGGTACGCGTCGACAGCGGCGTGCGCGAAGGCGATGCGATCACGCCGTTCTACGATCCGATGATCGCGAAGCTGATCGTCCGTGGCGCGGACCGCACGGAAGCGCTGGGCCTGATGCTGCGTGCGCTGCGCGCGTGCGAGGTGGTCGGCCTGCATACGAACGCCGCATTCCTGCAGCGGATCGTCGCGTGCGAGCCGTTCGCGACGGCCGATCTCGATACGGGCCTGATCGAGCGCAACAATGACGCGCTGTTCGCACCGCAACAGCCGTCGCGCGCGACGCTCGCGCTCGCTTGCGCGGCACTGCTCGCGCGCGAACGCGGTGCGGTCGCGCAGGGGGCATCGCCGTGGGGTGCGCTGCCGGACTGGCGGCTGAACGGCGGTTATCGCCGCACGCTCGAATGGCACGCGGTCGACCGCGAAGCGGACGTGACGGTCGCGTACGAAGACGATGGCGCCGTTGCACGCATCGCGGCCGGCGACGCGGCCGCGCAGCCGTTCGTTTGGACGCGCGGCGCAACGCCGCTCGATTTCGACGTGACGCTCGGCGGCATGCGCAGCAGCGGCCGCGTGTATGCGGACGGCGACACGTTCCATGTGTTCACGCAGGGCGCGGCCGAGACGTTCGAATGGCGCAACCTGCTTGCGCATGCAGGTGACACGGAGCAGGGCGGCGGGCGTTTGACCGCGCCGATGCCCGGCAAGGTGATCGCGGTGCTGGTCGAACCGGGCCAGAAGGTCGAAGCCGGCACGCCGCTGATCGTGATGGAAGCGATGAAGATGGAGCACACGATCGGCGCGCCGGGTGCGGGCGTCGTCGCGGAAGTGCTGTACGGCGTCGGCGACCAGGTCGCGGATGGCGCGCAGTTGCTGATGATGGCGGAAGGCTGATCGACGCTTTCGCTGTGCGCGGGCCGGCAGCTGCCGGCCCGTGAAAACCGCTTCGCGAATCGCCGCACGCAGGTGGTTGCGACCGGTGCCGCTTCGATTGAAGCGACGCGCCGGCGCCGCGCCAATCTTTCGTTCGCATTACGTATTTCATGCGAAATCCATACTTTCGTCGAACGCACGGCCTGCTGCGCTACACCTTCCCACCGCGCGTCCATCGTCACTCGACACCGTCGTGTAACAAGTCGAACATAGCATCTCGCCGTCGATATGACCGACGCGGGTTCGCGTCCGTGTCACGTCGTCACATCCACGGAGATACGTTATGCGAACGTCGGCCCTACGGCCTTTCGCGGTCGTCGGCCTGGTCGCGCTGATCGCACTCCTCAGCGCCTGCGGCGACGACCTGAATGCAGACCCCGCGCCCGTCGCGCAGCAGAAGGCCGCCTGCGGCGGCGCCGCCGTCGCCACCGCGCAGATGCGCTGCCCGCCGGGTTTCACCGCGCCCGCATCGTCGCCCGCTTCCTGATACCGGTCGTTTCAACCAGAAATCCAATCAAGAGCAACCAGCATGGCCACTCATTCGCGACGCGATTTTCTGAAGTTCTCCGCCGGCCTCGTCGGCGCGACCGCCGCCACCGCACTGCTTCCCGAATCGATCCGCAAGGCACTTGCGATCGAGCCGAATACCGTGACGGGCACGATCCAGGATGTTCAGCACATCGTCGTGTTCATGCAGGAAAACCGCTCGTTCGACCACTACCTCGGTCACCTGAGCGGCGTGCGCGGCTACAACGACCGCTTCCCGGTCACGCTGCCGAACGGCAAGCCGGTGTGGTTCCAGCCGCGGCAGGAGGACAATACGAGCGTGATCGCGCCGTTCCGCTACGACACGACCAACCCGGGCGTCAACGCGCAGTGCATCGGCGGCCTGCCGCATACGTGGGCGACGACGCACGGCGCGATCGACAACGGCCGCGCGGACCAATGGGCGGTGCAGAAGTCCAACATGACGATGGGCTACCACGTCCGCGACGACATCCCGTTCCACTACGCGCTCGCGGATGCGTTCACGGTGTGCGACAACTACTTTTGCTCGATCCCGGGCAACACGCACCCGAACCGCATGTACCTGATGACGGGCATGGTCGATCCGCTCGGCACGGGCGGCGGCCCGCTGCTCGACAACACCGACTATATCGACAACCAGTTCGACAAGATCAAGTTGCCGCCCTTCAGCTGGACGACCTACCCGGAGCGGCTCGAACAGGCCGGCATCTCGTGGCAGGTCTACCAGCAGGGCACCGGGTTCGACAACTTCACCGGCAACTACGGCACGAACATGCTGGCGTGCTTCAACAACTTCGTGAATGCGCCGGCCGGTTCGTCGCTGCAGACGCGCGGGATGAGCACGCGCCCGATCACGCAACTGAAAGCCGACGTGCAGGCGAATGCGCTGCCGCAGGTATCGTGGCTGCTGCCGCCTGCCGCGTATTCGGAACATCCGAAGTTCACGCCGCTGTACGGCGCCTACTACCTGTCGACGATCCTCGACGCGCTGACGTCCAATCCGGACGTGTGGAGCAAAACCGTCCTGCTCGTCATGTACGACGAGAACGACGGCTTCTTCGACCATGTCGTGCCGCCGCAGGCGCCGACGCTGCCGGGATCCGGCATGAGCACCGTGGACGTGTCGCTCGAGCGGCACAACGTCGTGACCTCGACGCAGACCGGCACGTATACCGCCGACAACCTGCCGTACGGCCTCGGCCCGCGCGTGCCGATGTTCGTCGTGTCGCCGTGGTCGAAGGGCGGCTTCGTCTGCTCGCAGGTCTTCGATCACACGTCGGTGCTGCAATTCATCGAGAAGCGCTTCGGCGTGATGGAAACGAACATCTCGCCGTGGCGCCGCGCGATCTGCGGCGACCTGACGTCGGCGCTCGACTTCTCGAAATCGGATGCGACGCTGCCGACCTTGCCGAGCACGCAGGCGTATGTCGCGCAGGCGGACCTGCAATGCTCGCGTGCGTCGTCGCAGACCGCGCCGGCCAGCACCGCGCAGCAGGTCGTGACCGCGCAGGAGCCCGGCACGCGGCCGGCGCGCGCGCTGCCGTACGAACTGCACGTCACCGGCCAGCTCGGCGCGCAAGGCTACGCGCTGACGTTCGCGAATACCGGCACGCAAGGTGCGCACTTCTGGGTCTATACGGGCGACGCCACCGCGATGCCGCGCCGCTATACGGTCGAAGCGGGCAAGCAGTTGACCGATACGTGGGCGCTCGACGCGAACGGCAGCTATCTGGTGAGCGTCTGGGGCCCGCACGGCTATTTCCGGCGCTTTGCGGGGTCCGCCGCCGCGGACGCCGCCGCGAAGCCTGAAATCACCGCGTGCTATGACGCCGCGAACGGCGACGTCTACGTGACGTTCGCCAATGCGGGCAGCAGCGCGCTGACGGTCACGGCGACCGATGTCGCGTACGGCGGGGCGGCGCGCACGCTGACGATTCCGGCGGGGCAGCGCGTCGAGGCGCACTGGGATCTGTCGTGCAGCAGCCGCTGGTACGACCTGCAGTTCGCGGTTGCGGGCAATGCGGGCTGGATGCGCCGCATCGCGGGGCACGTCGAAACCGGCAAGGCCAGCATCACCGATCCGGCTGCCGTCGCGCCGACGACTACGGCGATCTGACGGCAAGCGGCGTGCGCCGCCGGCTGGTTGAATCCGGCCGGCGCATGCGCTTGCGATGTTGATGTCGCGGTGGCGGCGTCAGGGCAGCAGCCCGTCGTCGTGCGCCATCATCGGCGCGCAGCATCGCGGACCACATCCCGTAGTAATGCACGATGTAGCTGTCCGCGCTGCGAAACAGCCAGGGCGTGTTGAAGCTGACGAGATCGGCCACGCCTTCGCCGTGCAACTGCCCGTCGCGCTCCATCGCGCGAATGAAATGCAGCTGGTCGCCATCGCTGGCATAGACGCTCGACCTGTCCTGCAGCGCGGCGATCGTGGCCATCATCTCGCGCAGCATCGCGTCGTTGCGTTCGGTGCGGCGGAACGCCATCACGCCCGAGTTGAACGCCCACTGGCCGATATCCTGCGCGAGCAGCCAGTCGCGCCCTTCGAGCAGCGGCTCCAGCGCCTTCTGCTGGTCCGCGATCAGCACGTCGGCGTCGAGCCACACGACCCATTCATGGTGCTGCAGGTACGCATGCAGCAGCCAGGGCTTGAACCAGTTGCCGGTCGCGTTCAGTCCGATCTCGGCGGGGATGTCGCGATGCACGTAGAGCGTGTAGCCGTGCGCGTCGCAGTAGCGCCGTAAATTCCGTTCGGCGATGCGCGCATAGCTGCCGATGTTCGGCGTATAGAGCGTCATCAGCGCAATCGGGCGGCCGGGATTGTAGGTGCTGCGCTCGGCGGATTCGTCCGGCGCATCGGCTGCGTCGTGATCAAACGAGAACATCGGCTGGCCGGCGGCGCGGCATCGATTGACGTATGCGACGAGCGTGTCGCGGAACCGGGGCGTCGCGCCTTTTCGTTCGGGATCGTGCGGCGTGTCGTCGATGCTGATCGCGAACGTCGGTTCGCGGCTCCACATCGGATCGAGGTTGGGGCTGGCCGGCATGACCGGATACAGCCCGTCGATCCGCGTCATGTAGCGATGTGTGTCGAGATCCGCGAACAGCGCGGCCTCCGACGTCAGCCGCGGCTCGCTACCGAGCTTGCACCGCTGCACGAGCCGCATCACGATCACACGCACGGCCGCCGTGTTGCGCCACATCTGCACGTCGACTTGCGGCAGCGGGGGCGCGAACGCGTCGACGAACAGCATGTCGCGCCCCGTCATCAGGCGATCCAGCGCGACGGGTTCGACGATCGCCGCGTCTTCGCTGAGCAGCAGCGCGAGTTCGTCGGGCTGCGCACCGCGCAGCACATGGAGCAGCGATTCGTAGCGATGCAGCGGCCGTAGCGGTAGCGTCTGCGGCATCGCGGAGGCGTCGACGAATTCGTGACGGTACCCATGCGTGTGCGCCTACTGCCGGTGATTCTCGAGGCTGGCGGGCGCGTCGTGACTGAAATGGCTGAGGACGATCATCGTGTGCTCCGACGCTCGGGACGTGGATGACGACGAGTGATACACGGGGTGTTTTTCAGCACCGAATCGTGGCCGGGCACGCTTTTCCGTGCGTGCAGCCTCGGTTCGTCAAGAATTGCCCGGAAGGCTTGCGCGGCGTCGCGTTCCATTCTGTCAGCCTCTTTTCCAATAGCGTTGCGGCGAGGTCGTTTCTTGTCCGTCTGAGTGCCGACATCCCGGACAACTCCGATGGCATAGCTGGTCGCCGGAGTATCGCATAATCGGTTCGTGGATTTAATTTTCATTATTGAAAATTTCGTATTCGTCTCATGGATTTTGTTGTGGCGATTTGATTAACTCGGGAAAATCTGACGGCATCGTATTCCTGAGGTTATAGCGAATGGGCGTGCCGATGTATGTAACTCATCATGCAACGGTGATCATGCAAACCATTCAGGATGTGCTCGAACACCCGAGCGCGATCGTTACCCAGTCTCTTCATCTCGAAATCGCGACGCTCGCCTCTGCGCTCTCCGTGTTCGAACAAAGGCGATGGTGGCCAGCGGCGGTGCGTCGATGACCATCGAGAACGGCAGCGTTGTCTTCAATTGTCCCGGCGAATTCCGCATCAGGGCAGCCTCATTCACGTTCGAGGGGCCCCGCCATACGTCCGTCAATCTTCCGCAACTGCCGGTGAGCGACTACCAGCCCAACACCAGATATAGCCACACACAGCAACGATCATGATCATCAGCCCGCCATTTTTGCCCGAAGCAGGTCTCGCGGCCCCGACCTGGACGAATCCCGATCCGATGATGGACGCAGTAGACAAGTTCGAATGCGCTCACGGCATCTATCCGATCGCCTTCGACCGGCGCTGGCATTGCGGCGTGCATCTTCAGCCCGACTCGAAGGGCGAGGTGTATGCGATCGCCGATGGCGAGGTCGTTGCCTACCGGGTGTGTCAGCATGGGGTTGACAGCGGCAAGAGCCATACGGGCTTTGTGTTGCTCAAACATACAACCGAGACTGGCGAAGGCCGAGCGCTGACGTTCTATTCGCTCTACATGCATCTGTTGCCGTTGGTGGAGTACCAGGAGCACGGTGCGGATTCTAAGGATTTGCCTTACGAGTTCCTGCGCATGCCGACTGGCCCGGTGAGCAAGGGACAGGTGACGCCGGCGGTCTCCGGGGAGGGCAAGAAGGTCCGGCGCAAGGACGTACTGGGGTGGCTTGGAAAATATGAAGGTATGCCGCATTTGCATTTCGAAATCTTTATGTTGCCGGCCGATTTCGATGCTTATTTCGGGCATACGCAACTGGGTAACAGCACGCCTACCCCTCCAGCTCCTACTGAAACGGACTGGTGGGGGCATGCGTACTTCGTTATTCCAGCAGGCAGCCAGTTTCGCCGCCTGCCTGAAAAGGCCGACGCCGATAACAAGTTACACGGAATCGCATTCAAGCCAGGTCATGAGGGCTCGAACACCCTGCCGTTGCTTGTCGAGACGTACTTCAGCCTCGGTTCGAAATACACCAATGTCTGGAGTGTTGCGCAAGACGGCACACGCACGCTGCTCACGCCACGGCCCGTCGAGGAAAAGGACTACGAATACGATCTGTACAAGCGTGCTACGGCGTTTTATTCGTCATGTCCGAGCGACGGTTACGAGTTGCTTCGGTTTGGACGCATCTTGTCTCCGTCCCAAACCCTGGCGGCCGATGCCCGCGTGACCTGGATGCGGGTCAACTGGGCAGCAGACAAGGCAGGCTACGTTGATATCAATGATTCAAGTATCCAGAAATTCTCCGATGCGGACTTCCTGTCTTTTATGGGTTGGCAGAAGATCAGCGAGGGCAATACCCCGTTCGGCAGCGATGGGTTGTGCGACGTAGACGCGCTGAAGAAGCTGCTGAAGGATGGCGCGGACCATGCAACGCCCGCGGCGGAAGGGGAAACGCCGGAGGCCCACAAAACGAATGCACTCTCGGCCTATGTAAAAGGTAACGCGCTGGTGCGCCAGCAATTGCGTGGCCTTGTCTGCAATGCGCCGAGTGAATGGGACAGTACAGGCAATGAGGAACGTTTTGCGAGACTGCTCGACGAAGGCGGCTACTACCACGGCAATGACAAGGGCTACAACGATTTCATGAAGTATCTGAAGGAAGTTCAGTTTTGGAACAAAACGGGGCTTCCGACAGGGCAGAATCTGTGGTTTTTCCATCCGCTGGCGTTTATTCGGCACTTCAGGAGGTGCAATTGGTTGACTTTACGAGAGCATATTCAATTGCTACCTCGTAATTCAATATCTGATGCCGGTGGATATATCTCATGGGCGGAGAGCAAAAGGCGATTTGCGGAAGGGAATGACGATGCTCGAGGGCAATTGCCTCAGCAGATGTGGCTGGCGTTGAATCATACATATCGTAAATATGGATTTAGAGGCAGTCTTCGGAAAGCACACCTCCTCGGGCAGGTATTCAAAGAAACAGGCGCTCTATGCTCGACAAGAGAAAATGGCGATGCGAGTTATTTTCGTAAAATGTATGAGAGCTATTCTGCGAGTGATGCTGCCTACGATTTTGATCATAAGAACGCGTGGCTGGATAGGCTTGGTTTTTTAAAGGGCCGGGATCGCGCAACATACATAGCTCAGCGGCCAGGAGAGGTTCATAATAAGGCGGTTGCTGGTGAGAATATACAGTTAGGCGATGGTCCTCGTTTCTGTGGTCGCGGGTTAATTCATCTAACTTGGAGAAAAGGTTATCGCCAGTATGGCGAGTACCGCGCCAGGGATTTTACGAATGATCCTAATCCATTTCTTCTTCAAAGCGATGCGGAAGTGGCTGCGGATTCTGCTGGCTATTTCTGGGCCAAGACCCGCATTGACAAAAAAGATGACAAAGGGGCGAGTGATCTTGATGTCAAGGCTTGCTATGGCTTGGTGGGAGGTGCTGGTGGATTGCCCGCACGCCAGCAGTTCTTTCGCTATACCTATTTTATCCTTAATGACGCATCGGATTTTCCAATAGAGAATTCATTAAAGCGTCAAGAAGGTGGGTAATTTTTATTTTATCTGATTTAATGTATTGAGGTGGGTCGATATTTAAAATTTCCGGGTGTTGGGGCGTGGGTTTTGCGAGGGTTGACTGTTATGGCTGATCAACGGTTTTTTTCTTTCGGTATATCGCTGGCGTTATTTTTTTTGTTCTCGGTGCCTCTGTCATACGCGATCGGCGTTCCGGTCGCCATCCAAGATGCAATAAAGGCTCGCGCTGACGAGAATCATAAATTACAGGCGCCAATCATCGATGCTGGTCCTGTGATGCAAGGGGTGTATATTTATTTTTTGCTGAACACGTCTGATGTGCCGGGGTATGCTAAAGGCAACAGACCCTACATGCTTGATGCTCATCTGCTATTTGTTGACGAAAATCGAATTTGGCATGATGTGCTATTTGATCGTTATGTGAAAGATGATGGGGTTCCGGAAGTTTCCGATGTATTTTTCGTGAATGCGGATCGTGATCGAAAAGATAAAGAGGTTGTTGTCTTGGTAAGAACGCCTTTGAATCATTATGATTATGGTGGGGAATATTACGATGGCTATGTCTATAAGTTGACTGGCGATCCTAAAACCGGAGTTGTCTTTGCGGGATTGCAAAGTGATGCTAGCGCACCTTTCTTGGATCAATGTGAGTGTGGTTTCCGCGATGGGCGCTCAACACATGCGCGTTATAAGGATGTTGAATCGATTCGAAAGGCGCTTGAGAAGAAATATCCAAATTCCCTGCTGCGAAGTAAATGATCGTTGTGAGGGGAATTGTTTTTATTGTGCCAAATGTTACCGGCGATGATGATTGCTAGTTCCCATTTTCTACTCGATTCTGGTCTCGCAACCCCGACCGGCAAGAAGTCCGATCCGATGGTGGACGCGGTGGGCAAGTTCGAATGTGCTCGCGGCCTCTACCCGATCGCCTTTGATCGGCGAGCCACACAGTAACGATCATGATCATCAGCTCGCCATTTTTGCCCGAAGCAGATCTCGTGGCCCCGACCGGGACGAATCCCGATCCGATGACGGACGCAGTAGACAAGTTGGAATGCGCTCACGACATCCAGGCGCCGCAAGCAATAAGTACATTGCGATTAATTCATCGATCCAAGAAGTAGATGTCTCCGCTCAAGCTATTTTCTCCGCATCTCGATCTATCAGCGAAATAAACAAAAAGACGCGCAAGCCAAATGGGCTTGAAGATCACATCAACCACATTCAATGTATTTCAAAAATACTAATGGATTTGACATGAAAAATATAGTCGTCATCACGCTTCTCATCTCAACCGGCTTGCCTTGGTTTGTATCGCCTTTGTATGCGCAAAATCTTACATTTAACAACAAAACAAAGATTTATCTCCCTGCGTACGAAAACAAGCGGACCAACCCGGATGGGTCCGATTCAGTATGCGTAGATGTTAATCGAACGGAAGTGGTAGCCACTATATGTTTATACAACAAAACTTCTGACAAAACTGCCCAAGACAACGGATTCATTAAATATAGAGAACTTGCTTCGGAGGGTAGAAATCGAATTTCCCCATTGTCTGATGATGCTCTTGTATATGTTGATGGGAATTATGGCACGCTCTACGAAACAAGAATGGAAAAAATTGGTGATTTTATCGCATATGAGGCTGACAACACGCTCTGCGATATTTCTGATACTGCAGAAAGACGTCCCTCAGTCTGTTACGTGGCAGCATTAATTCCATCAAAAAAATCCAATGTGCCTCCAGCAATTTTTGTCTCCGCCGTCATTGAGCAGCCGCCCACTCCCGGCGGAGAGCTTAGCAAAAAAGCGGCAGATAAAGTAAATTCAATAAGAAAAATTATAAAATCTATAAAGATCGGAAAATAGTCGTAAAGCGCAAACCAAAATGCAATCTCCCATCCGCAAAGGCGACAGACTCGAACACGACGGCGAAGTCACCGGCGGCTCGCCCTGGGCAGAATTCATGGGCAGCCCGCTTGCACGCAAGGGCGACGAGGCGACCTGCGACCTGCACGGCCAGACCGTAATTGACGAGGGCGCCGACAAGTTTCCCGATCGCGACCACAAGCGGTTACATGGAGCAGCGGCTATGAAGCCCTTGAAGCGATATGGGATGAATGGTTTAGTTATACTAAATTCATAATTTGTTTCGGTGGCTTGGGTCGGAGTGATCTATGAGAGTTATCAGAATATTGGTGACTGTAGTGATGTTCGCGATACCTTTCTTGGCGTATGCTGCAGGTTTTTCAAAAATTTTTACTCCGTCTCCGGGGGTTACGGCTGTGGTGGACGTTAGAGACCTAAATTTAGTTTGGAGGCTATCCGGAAGGAATGGAATTAATCAGGGGGAGGTAGCCTTCAATGCAGAAACCCCCCTGAGTATCGAAGTTGGTAGTTATGATTTTAGCGGGAGACTTGGTTTTTTGGTGTCGCATACAGACGATGGAAAGGGGGCATACGAAGTCGATAGGGTTTTCACATTTTCCCCATTGTTTAATGAGTTTGTGGAGAGATTTCCGTCATGCGGGGACGAGTTTGCTAACCTTAGGGTAGATAAAAAGAGGAGATACCTGGTTAGTACTTATTGGGACAAAAATGTTCCTAAGAGGTGCATCACTAGGTTGTCGATAGAAAGATGATAGGTGGGTTATTTTAATCGACGACACGAATGCGAAATCGCCGATTCACAAAGGCGAAAAACTCGAATACGGCGGCGAAGTCACAAGTGGCTCGCCCTGGACTGAATTCATGGGCAGGCCGCTTGCCCGCAGGGGCGACGACGCGACCTGCGACCTGCACGACCAGACCGTCATTGACGGGGGCGCCGACAAGTTTCCCCATCGCGACCACAAGCTGTTACATGGAGCAGCGACTCGTAGCGATGCAGCGGCCGCAACGGCAGCGCCTGCGGCATTGCGGACGAGTCGACGAACTCGTGACGATACCCGTGTGCCTGCGCGTACTGCCGGTGATTCTCGAGGCTGGCGGGCGCGTCGTGACTGAAATGGCTAAGGACGATCATCGTTCGCTCCGAAGAGCGGGACGTGGGTGACGACGAGTGATACACGGGGTGTTTTTCAGCGCTGAATCGCGGCCGGGCATGTTTTTCCGTGCGTGTCACCTCGGTGCGTCATGGATTGACCGGAAGGCGTGCGCGGCATCGAGTTCCATTCTGTCAGCCTCTTTTCCAATAGCGTTGCGGCGAGGCCGTTTCTTGTCCGTTTGAGTGCCGACACCCCCCGACAACTCCGGTGGCGTAGCTGGTCGCCGGAGTATCGCATAAGCGTTTCGCGGACTTAATTTTTGTTATCGACAATTTCGTATTCGTCTCATGGATTTTATTGTGATGATTTGCTTAACTCAGGGAAATCTGCCGGCATCGTATTCCTGAGGTTGTAGCGAATGGGCGTGCCGATGTATGTAACCCATCATGCAACGGTGACCATGCAAACCATTCAGGATGTGCTCAAACACCCGAGCGCAGTCGTTACCCAGTCTCTTCATCTCGAAATCGCGACGCTTGCCTCCGCGCTCTCCGTGTTCGAATTCACGCTCACGGAGGCGATGAACACGCCATTTCTAGCCGACATCACGGTCACGTCTTCGGACAAGCATATCGAGGGCGCGGCCTGCGTCGGGCGGCCGGCGATCTTAATGATCGACGAGCATGCATCGGTGCCGTCCCTGCCGGGATTGATCGACCCCGTGCGTCACACCGCACGCACCGTGCACGGTATCGTCACGCAATGGACGCGGATCAAGACCACGCGTGACGAGGCAACCTACCGACTGCATCTGAAGCCGCGTTTCGCGCTGCTCGAGTCGGTGCATGACTCGGCCGTGTTTCTCGACTGCTCCTTGCGCGAGTTGCTCTCCGACATGATCGTC
Source organism: Burkholderia sp. BKH01 (assembly GCF_025685725.1). Lineage (NCBI taxonomy): Bacteria > Pseudomonadati > Pseudomonadota > Betaproteobacteria > Burkholderiales > Burkholderiaceae > Burkholderia > Burkholderia sp. BKH01. The sequence continues at coordinate 89,940 of NZ_JAOTQT010000023.1, forward strand.
GATCGCAATCTGTTCGAGTCCTTCGATGTCGAGTTCGAACTGGAAGGGCTTGATGGAAAGTTCGAACAAACCGTGATGTACGAAGAGACGGTCGCGAACTTTATCGACCGGCATTGCAGGCGCGCCGGGGTCTATTACTACTTCAAACAGGCGAGGAAAGAAGACGGCCCGCAACGCGATACGCTGGTGTTCGGCAATACGGCGCGAGGCTACGTGCGTGCGCTCGAAGTGCCGTTGCTGCCGCACTCGGGTCTGATGGGGTGGCACGAGGCGATCCTGACGTTGGAAACCACGCGTGTGCTGGTGCCGCAGACGGTACGCGAATGGGATCGCAACTATCGCACTCCAGACGATCCGTTGCAGGTCGAATCGGTCGTGGCCGAAGACGACTGCTCGGTCTATGGGAGCGTGAACCGCAGCATCGAGCACTTCCATTCGGTCGAAGAGGGGCGGGCGCTGGCTGACGCGCGGCGTGATGAACTGCTCACGCGGCAGATGCGGCTCGCGGGCACGAGTAACGTGATTGGCATGATGCCCGGCATGGTGGTGCGGATCGCCAATGACGTGGTGCCCGAGGCGCCACACGGGATCGTGATCACGAAGCTCGTCACGACCGGCAGTCGAAGCCAGTCGGTGACCAACGCGTTCGAAGCGATCCCCGCGCACCAGGCCTACCGTCCGGAGTATGTGCCCGAGAAACACTGGCGATGGATCACCGGCATGCTGATCGGTGTGATCGAGTCGGGCGACGATGAACCGTACGCGTGGATGGACGAATACGGCCGCTATCGCGTCAAGTTCCTGTTCTCCCGGCACAGCGGCAAGCGTGGTGCGAACAGCATGCCGTTGCGCCAACTGCGCACGTCTGCGTCGTATCAGGGCGGCCTGCACATACCCCTATTGCCCGGAACGGAGGTGCGCATCGTGCCGACACAAGGCAATTGCGATCGATTACTGATTGCCGGGGCGGTTCATGACTACGCCCGCCGGGATCCGGTGCATGGCAAGGAGGGCTGGTATAGCCGCGCCGTGTTCCGTTCACCGTTGCTTGGCAACAAGCTGCGCTTCGAAGACTTGAAGAATCACGAGGGAATTCGGTTGGCGACGGTGTTCGGGCGGTCGTCGCTCAACCTCGGCTTTCTGGTCGACAGGGAGAAGAACAAGCGCGGCGAGGGCTTCGAACTGACCACGCAGCATTGGGGTGCGGTGCGTGCGCCGAAGGGGCTGTTTTTCTCGGCGGACGCAGCAGCCGGGTCCGAGACGCCGCACCTTGATATGCCTGCTGCTATCGCGCAGCTCAAGGCAGCTTTGCAGCGCGTAACGGACCTCGCGGCAGCGACGACGCAAGCCAAGGCCGACCCTGCGGACCGTGCGGCGCAGGCGGTACTGCTCGATGGCCTGAATCAGCTTCGCGATGCGGGGTTACTGGCGAGCGCTCCTGGCGGCATGGCTTTCGTCACACCGAAATCGACGCAGCACTCGGCGGGCGAGAACGTGATCGTCACCGCAGGGCAGGACATGGACGTGAGCATCGTCAAGCGACTGCGGATGGTGGCGGGTGACCTGATCTCGGTGTGCGCGCACAGGCTGGGCGTCAAGATTTTCTCGAAAGGGAAAATCGAGTTGCAGGCACAAGGCGCACCCATGGATCTCTTTTCCGACCAGCAATTGCATCTGTCGAGTGCCAGCGCGAACGTGCTCGTGAACGCGAAAACAAGGGCGATGGTGGCCAGCGGCGGTGCGTCGATGACCATCGAGAACGGCAGCGTTGTCTTCAATTGTCCCGGCGAATTCCGCATCAGGGCAGCCTCATTCAAGTTCGAGGGGCCCGGCCATACGTCCGTCAATCTTCCGCAACTGCCGGTGAGCGACTACCAGCCCAACGCCAGATACAGCCACACACAGTAACGATCATGATCATCAGCCCGCCATTTTTGCCCGAAGCAGGTCTCGTGGCCCTGACCGGGAAGAATTCCGATCCGATGATGGACGCAGTAGACAAGTTCGAGTGTGCTCACGGCATCTATCCGATCGCCTTTGATCGACGCTGGCATTGTGGCGTGCACCTTCAGCCCGATACGAAGGGCGAGGTGTATGCGATCGCCGATGGTGAGGTCGTTGCCTACCGGGTGTGTCAGCATGGGGTTGACAGCGGCAAGAGCCATACGGGCTTTGTGTTGCTCAAACATACAACCGAGACTGGCGAAGGCCGAGCGCTGACGTTCTATTCGCTCTACATGCATCTGTTGCCGTTGGTGGAGTACCAGGAGCACGGTGCGGATTCTAAGGATTTGCCTTACGAGTTCCTGCGCATGCCGACTGGCCCGGTGAGCAAGGGACAGGTGACGCCGGCGGTCTCCGGGGAGGGCAAGAAGGTCCGGCGCAAGGACGTACTGGGGTGGCTTGGAAAATATGAAGGTATGCCGCATTTGCATTTCGAAATCTTTATGTTGCCGGCCGATTTCGATGCTTATTTCGGGCATACGCAACTGGGTAACAGCACGCCTACCCCTCCAGCTCCTACTGAAACGGACTGGTGGGGGCATGCGTACTTCGTTATTCCAGCAGGCAGCCAGTTTCGCCGCCTGCCTGAAAAGGCCGACGCTCACAACAAGTTACACGGAATCGCATTCGAGCCAGGTCATGAGGGCTCGAATGCCCTGCCGTTGCTTGTCGAGACGTACTTCAGCCTTGGCTCGAAATACACCAATGTCTGGAGTGTTGCGCAAGACGGCACGCGCACGCTGCTCACGCCGCGGGCCGTCGAGGAAAAGGACTACGAATACAGTCTGTACAAGCGTGCTAAGGCGCTTTATTCCCCATGCCCAAGTGACGGGTATGAACTTCTACGCTTTGGGCGCATTCTCTCGACTCCTACTATGTTGACGGATCCCGCGGTTGGTTCACCCTCTGCAGTCCAAAGAGAATCGTCTAGCAACACACAAGTTGCAAACATACCTAATCAACGCGTGACCTGGATGAAAGTCACCTGGGCTACCGGTCTGATGGGCTACATCGACATCAACGACTCAAACATTCACAAGTTCTCGGATGCAGATTTTCTGCGCTCCATGGGATGGCAGAAGATTAGCGACGACAACACCCCATTCGACAGCGGCGGTCTATGTGATGTAGGCGCGTTAAAAAAAATTCTCAAAGCCGCTGTGGATAGTGAACAAGCAACGGTAGTGTTAGAAACCACCGAAGTCCAGAAAGCAAACGTGCTTTCACGCTATGTGAAATACGATGATCAGGTGCGCCAGCAGTTACGTGGATTTGTCTGTAACGCGCCCAGCGAATGGGATAGTACGCACAATGAGGAACGTTATGCGAAGCTGCTTGACGAGGGAGGGTTCTACCACGGTAACGACAAGGGTTACAACGATTTTCTTAAGTATCTGAAGGAAGTTCAGTTTTGGAGCAAGACCGGCTTGCCTGCGGGGCGGAAGCTCTGGTTCTTTCATCCGCTGGCGTTTATCCGGCACTTTAGGAAATGTGGTTGGTTGAGCAAGACCGAGATTTCGCAAATCTATTCTGAATCGAATTACGCGAAAGTGCAGAAGAATGGTGATCAATACCGAGAAAAATATCGTGTTGCGATCAACCGTGTTTTTAGAAAATATGGTATCTGCGATCCGGTGCGTGTCTCCCATTTTTTGGGGCAAATTGCAGTTGAGTCGTATTACATGATGGCGGTTCGCGAGGCGAATGTTGCAGTCCCCATTGCGATTCGAACTAATCATGCCTCAATAATGCCGGAATCGAACGGCTATCTGCGCACGCCACTGAGTTTTGTCTCATATTTTCATAATTATGAAAATAATGTTCGACTTGGCAATACAAGTGCCGGCGATGGGGTGAAATTTCGTGGCCGAGGGTTCAAGCAGCTTACTGGGCGGTATAACTATTCCGAGTACTGGGTCTTTAGAGGTTGGCTTGATGGCAACTCATACAATCATGCTTGGTTCAGCAGACGCCCGCCCGGTGATGGTCCAGTTATAAATAATCCAGAGTTGGTGGGGGATGATACCTATTCTTGTGCTGATACTGCAGGCTTCTTTTGTGTTCGGTATCCGGTAAAAAAGGCTGCGGATGCCGGAATCTCAGAATCAGCATCGCGTGCTGTAAGCAAGATTATTAACCCGTACGACGTGAACAGTCCGCCATTGCGTTGGGAAGAAACGCAAAAAGCGTATCAAATATTGGGGGATAAGGCGTGAGGAAGTATATTTCATTTATTTTATTGGTTATTTTTCTGTCGGATGCGCGCGCACAGGTTGTTAGATCTTGTGATGGTAGGTATTCAGCGCAGGCAACTGGTCGAGCTGAAATGCTCGTTAGGCGAGATGGGAAAAAAATAGGAGTGACTAAAATTGATCATGGCATTGATGCTGGTGCTTTTTCTTTGGATGGAAAGAGTCTCATTGTTTATGGGATGCCAATCAAGATAGATCTTCGCAGTCCTCAGGCCGAGTTTATTTCAATTTATTCCTTAAGGCCTAAGTTGCGTATGATTATGAAAAGAACGTATGGTGGCGGTATATATGATGCTGCGATTGGTTCTGATCAAAAGTCGATATTCGTTTCTAGTCGTTTTGGGTTTGATGTCGTCGATATAAAAGATATGAAAATTGAGTCGTTCGACCCAGTGTCGGAGCCGCGGTTCTCGAGGCAAAAATGTAAGAATTAACAATTGATTTTGAGGCGGTTATGCAATCTCCCATCCGAAAAGGCGACAAACTCGAACATGGCGGCGAAGTCACCAGCGGCTCGCCCTGGACAGAATTCATGGGCAGCCCGCTTGCCCGCAAGGGCGACGACGCGACCTGCGACCTGCACGGCCAGACCGTCATTGACGAGGGCGCCGGCAAGTTTCCCGATCGCGACCACAAGCTGTTCGCGCTGGATGGTCATCGCTGCGCATGTGGTTGTCGGCTGATCTCGTCGTTGCCGAACGTCCACTTCGAGTAATGCCCATCGACCTTTCTCGGGCCGGCCGCCCGAGCGCCTATACGTGCCGCCCACGCTTCTGGCCGTGGTGGTTCTGTATCTGGCTGGCCTGCGCAATGGCAGGCGTGGCCGTTGTCCTGCTGATATGGCCGAAGGGTGAACGCGCGGGCGGCCCTTGGTTTTGGTTCTGTGTCGTCGGTGTCCCGAACGGTCTTTTCGGCTTGCTCTTCACGATCGAGCGCGCTCGTTACGAGGCCATGTGGTATCGCGCATATCACCGCAACCTCCATCGCGACCGATGGCTGGCGGAGCGCATCCGTATTGCGCAGCAGCCGCTTCGGGTGCTTGGCGTCGGTTACTGCTTGCCTTTGAACGACCAGACGCTTGCACAGGCGATCCGTGCTGGCGCGCGTCTGCCGCGGCAGCAGCAGCCCCGCTCGGGCTCGGGTGTCATCGAGCATTGCCGCTTTGACGATCCTCCGGAAACATTCGACGAACCCGGCGTGGCCGATCCGGCTGAGGAGAGCGGGGCCGGTGCCGTAAAGGATGCGGCTCCAAAGCAACCCGTTACTCAGCTTGCGCTCAGGATTGCCGAAGCGCTTGAACCGCTCATTGCGAGTCTCCACGCGCTCACGCAATATGAATCGGCTTACTGGCCAACGGTGCGCGTGCTGGCCGAACCCGGCGCCGAAGTTTTGCGTGAACAGGAAGTGCGTGACGCGTTGCAATTGGCCGGTTTATCACCGCTTATCGTGTTGGCGGTACCAGCTTCGCACGGACTGCAGGTGGCTGACGCATGGCTCGACGCTGGCGACGCATGCCCGCTGCTCGTGATTGCAACGGCATGGCACGAAGAACAGCCTCCGGCCGGCAGCACGGAGGGATGTGTCGCGATGCTGCTCGATGCCGGCTTCTACCGTCTACCCGAAGGTGTGCCCGTGATGGGAACCCTACATCGGCCCGTCGAGGGCAAGACCGACGAGATCGAGTACGGATTCGCGAATGCCGTGATTTGGGGTAAGGCGGATTTCGCTGCCGTGACGCGAGCATGGGTCACGCGCCCCGTCAAACGCTGCAATCAAGGGCTGCGCATCGCGAACCTGGATGCGGTTGCGAATAGCGACGCCCAATGCGATCTCACCTACATCGTCGGCGATTTTGGCAGCGCCAGCGGCTGGCTGTCCGTTGCAGCCGCTACCGACTATGGTGCGGCGGACACGCCGCAACTGATCATCGATGGCGTGCAGTCTGCCATTGTTCACGTTCTTCCCGGTGCATGCGGGAACGAACCTTCGTTGCCTGGACACGCTCAGCATGACCGATCCGAAACTGACCTTGCGACCGCTTGACTCTGCTCCCGCTGCGCAGTCTCCGCCCTCTGGACGCATCACGCTCTGGGGGACGATTGTTGCGGCGCTGATCGTCGCCGCATTCGCGATCGGCCTCGTGTGGGGCCGGGGCGACCTGTTCGATCTCGCCCCCGGTGTGGCGCGTATGCAGGTGGTGGTGATCATCGTCATCGCTCTGGTTATCTTCACCGCTACTCACCTTTGTCTGTTTTTCATCGGTGCATACGCCGTCGCTGGACGGATGTTTCGCAAGGAGACCGGCGACACGGCGGAGGCGCAGACACCGCTCAAACGCGACGTACGTCTGCAACGTATGGTCGATGACCTACGTGCGTCGCAGGGCCGGCGCTGGCGATACCGATCACCGTGGCTGCTGGTGAGCGGGACGGACGCGTTGATCGACAAAGTCGCGCCGGGCCTCAAGCGCGCGGGTGCGATGTCAGTCGGCAACGCGATCCTCGTACACGTGGCACCGGACGGCATCGACGCGAGCGAGTGGCGCCGTCAAATCCGGAAGCTGCGGCGTCGGCGGCCGATCGATAGCGTTGTGGTGGTCACGAATGTGGACGAGCGCGACACTGAGCTGCCGCGTGCGCTCGCCGCATTTGCGAGCGATCTTGGTTGGGCCGCGCCCGTTACCTTCCTGCATGCGGTGCCCGCGCAGGGCGGGAGCCCCGAGACGTTCGAGGCGATCGGGGCATTTCCAGGGCCGGCGTGCAAGGAGGCGCCGGCGGCGATAGCTGTACACGACCAGCTTGCTGCCATCGAGCGTGGCACGGCGGATGCTGGCGTGCGGCTGTGTGCCACTTCCGCGCACGTCACCTATCTCGCCGAAATCTCGCGATACATCGGCGAACAGCGCGAACATATCGTCACGAACTGGCACGCGCTGCTTGCTTCGCACTGGCTCCGAGCGCCGTTGGCGGGTGTGATGTTCGCGCCCGCATTCGCAACGACGATACCCATGCCGACGCCTGCGCCGGTCGCCGAGGGCGGGAGCGCGGTGCCAAATGCTGCAATTGTTCCCAACGGAACGGTCGAGTGCCCGACGCAGCCCCCCGCGTTGTTGCCGACGTGGCTCGAAATCGCCACTCGGCGATGCAACGGTCGGCGCGTGGGGTTCTACTGGGCCAACGCGCTGGCGACGTGCGCGACCCTTGCCGCGATGGCATGGTGCGTATGGATGTCCGCATCGTTCATCGGCAACCGGCAACTCATGCGCGAGGCGCGGGTGACGGCGAACGCTGCCGTCGGCGCCCCGCCACAGACGGCAGTTGCCTGGCGCAGGCAGCTCGCGCTACAGCAGTTGATGGAAAAGCTTGAATACCGGCAGCAGCATGGCGCACCGTGGTACCTGCGCGCGGGCCTGTCGCGCAATGACGATATCCTGGATGGTCTCTGGCAACCGTACCGAATCGCGGCGACCCGTAACTTGCAGATACCCGTCGTGCAAGCGATCGACGGACTGCTGAAAGCCGCAGACCAGGCGCGTGCGGACAGCCTTCAATCGCAGGATATACGCAGCAGTACCTACAATGCGCTCAAGACTTACCTGATGCTCGGCGATCCGTCGCGCGCCGAGCCGGCGTTTCTAAAGCGCTTGCTGGTCGCGTTGTGGTCGCGACCCGTCGAGATGCCGCTAGGCGAGCGCGACGATACCGGCCGGCGGCTCGCGGCGTTTTACGCCGATCACCTCAAAGCGCATCCCGAATGGCGGATTGCGATGGACGACGGTGTTGTGACCTCGACTCGTAACATGCTGATTACCCAAATGGGACTCGCATCGGCCGACGACACGGTGTATCAAAGTATTCTGGACGACGTTAAGAACAAATACGCCGACGCGTCGCTCGAGACCCTTTTGAATGGTGCCGATGCCTCCGGGATGTTCACGGCGTCGCAGGCTGTCCCGGGAATCTATACACGCGCGGCATGGGACGGGATGATCGCCACGGCGATCGACAACGCATCCCGCGAGCGCCGGGTGAGCAGTGACTGGGTGTTGTCCGGTTCGCAGGCGTCGCAGACGAAAACCACCGCGATCGTTGACGAGAAGCGCGCAGCCGAGGAACTGAAGCAGCGGCTGACGGCGCGCTATTTTGGCGAGTACACGGCCGCTTGGCAGCGCATGCTCAACAGTATGCAGTGGCAGCCGGCATCCAATCTCGACGGCGCTGTCGAACAGCTTTCCCGACTCGCGGACGCACAGACCTCTCCTTTGATCGCGTTGATGAAATCCGTGCAATATCAGGCGCACGCGGGTCGCCCGTCGCAGGCGCTGGCCGACACGCTGGTGCGCAAGGCGCAAGACCTGATCGGCACGGACGTGCAGGCGGAGGCGGCCGTCGTCAACCCGCTCGACAAGCCGTTTGGTCCGCTGCTCGTGCTGTTGGGCGACACGGGCGCGTCGCCTGCCGCTGCACATGGGAAGAGCGCTGCGCCGGCCAGTATCGCGCTGACCGGCGTGAGCCTGTCGCGCTACCTGACGGCAGTCACGACGATGCGGCTGAAGTTGCAGCAGATTTCCGGCAGTCCCGATGCGCAGGCGATGGCTCGTTCGCTTGCGCAGGCGGTGTTCCAGGGGAAGTTGTCGGAGTTGTCGCTGGCGCGCGATGACGCGGCGCTGACGGCCGCAAGCCTCGGAACGGCGTGGGCGGGCTTTGGCGACGCAGTGTTTAAGCAGCCGCTCGAGTCCGCGTGGCAGACGATCCTGCAACCGGCCGCAGCGAGCTTGAACGACGCATGGCGAGCCAGTGTTGCCGCGCCCTTCAACGCGGCGATTAGCGGCCGCTATCCGTTCTTCGATACGCAGGCCGATGCGTCCTTCGCCGAGCTTGGCCGCTATGCGCGGCCCGATACCGGATTGATTTCGCGTTTCGTCACTACACAACTGGCCGGCGTGATGAAGCTGGAGGGCGATCACTGGAAGCCGAACGAGTTTGCGCCGCAGGCGCTGCAGTTCGATCCGAAATTCCTGAGCGCCGTCCGGCAGTTGTCGACGGTCGGCGCGCAGCTCTACTTGCAGGGCGACGCAGGAGAGAAATTCGAAATGATGGCGCTGCCGACGCCGAAGGTAACGCGCTCGGAACTGTCGGTCGACGGCAAGCAGATCGTCTATTTCAATCAGCAGGAGCGCTGGACGCCGCTGGCGTGGCCGGGCAATGGCCTGAACGGACATGCGGGGCTCACGTGGCAGACGCTCGACGCGGGCCTGCGGCAGGCGTTCGATTCGACCGGCGATTGGGCGTTCCTGCGTCTGCTGAGCAAGGCGGACGTCAAGCAGCTTGACAGCACGCGCTATCGGCTTACGTGGAACACCGGGAACGGCGAGCCGCTTTCGTACGTGCTGCGCGCACAGGTCGGAGCCGGGCCGATCGACCTGCTGAAACTGCGCGGATTCAGAATGCCTGATCGCATTTTCATCGTTGGCAAGACGGGTGTCGTGTCCACCATGTCGCTCCTGCCGCCGCTGCCACCGGATCTCGAGCCATGAGTGAAGACAAAAACAAACGGTTGATGCCCGAAGGGGGCAGCTTCGACGCGGAGGACGATCCGTACCTGCGTTACTTCGACGCCGAAATGCGCTATCTGCGCGAAGCAGGGCGGGAATTCGCGAAGAACCACCCGCAAGGCGCCCGCCGTGTGGGAATGACGATGATGCCCGGCGCGCGCCACGACAGTGTCGAGCAGACTTACGAGGGCTTCGCTTTCCTCACGGGCCGGCTGCGCATGAAGCTCGACGACGCGTTTCCGGAAATCACCGATCCGCTGATCGACCACCTGTGGCCGCATGCAGGTCGCACGATTCCGTCGCTGGCGATCCTCGAATGCGTGCCCCGCATCGGCGAGGCGCGGATTCTCGATACGTTGCCGTCAGGGTTGCAGGTGCGTTCGACACCGGTCGGCCGGGACGGGACGATATGCGTTTATCGAACCACTCAGGCGGTAAGCCTGTTGCCGCTCAACGTGCGCGAGGCGGGCGCATGCATGCGCGAGGACGGTCGCACGGTGATTCGGCTCGCGTTCGACCTGCTGCACCGCGAGCAGCGGTTGCTGGATGACCTGTCGCGTATCCGGCTTTACCTGCATGGCGACCGGCCGACTGCATCCGCGCTGTACGCGGTGTTCACGCGCCAGGTCGAGTCGATCGGCGTGCGCATGCCGCGCATACTCGACGGTCAGCTACAGCCGCGTCAGGCGATGAGGTTCGAGGCGGCTGGCTTTGGCGCACAGGCGCGACTGTGGCCGGTCGATCACGACGCACGCGACGCCGATCTCGATTGCGAGCAGACGATGCTCGAATATTTCGCGTTCCCCGAGAAGTTCCACTTCGTCGACTTGTGCGGTTTCGACGCGGCGAGCGTGCCGCCGGGGGAAACGCGTGTCGAATTCGAAATCGTGATCCGGGATCGGCTACCCGGTGACGCCACGTTCGGCGCGGACAATATCCGGTTGTTCTGCACGCCGGTGATCAACCTGTTCGAGCTGGACGCGCAGGCAATTCGACCCAACGGACACGATCGCGACTATCCGGTGTTTCCTCCCGCGTCAGCCGGCGAGCACGTCGAGCCCTACGACGCGCTGTCGGTCGTGGCGACCGATCCGCGCACCGCCAATCGATACGCGTATCAGTCGACCAAGGAATTCCGTCACCGCGGCGGAATGATGCGGCACGAGTCGCCGGATCGCTACTACCACGCGTCGATTCGGCAGGGCGTGACCGGCCAGCGCGAGATGGTCGTGACGTTAGGGGGGCATCTATGGGATGAACCGGGCAGCTTTCCGGACCGGCATGTGGCGGTCCGAGTGCTGGCAAACAATGGCCGGTTGCCGCGCATGGCGCTGCGTGAATCGATGATTACCACGCCTGCTTCGACCTTTAACGGTGTCGAGCGCGTACGCAACGTGACGGCCCCGACGATGCCGCTGTATCCCCCGCGCGGTGGCGACTATGGCTGGCAGGTGATCTCTCACTTCAATGCGGCCGGTGCGAGCGAACTGAACATGATGGACGCGAAGGTGCTGCGCGGCGCGCTGTCGTTGTACGACTGGACGCGACAGGACGATAACCGGCGACGTATCGAGGCGATCCATTACGTGTGGCTCGACGAGGAAACGGAACTGGTGGGGGCGCGCGTCGATCGCATCGTGAATGTGAACGTGGGTATCGAGCCGTCGGGTTTCGCGGGACCGGGCGACGTCGCGCTGTTCGGCGACGTACTCAGCCGCTTCGCAGGCCGCTACGCGTGTTGCCACTTTGCGGTGCGGCTCGTTCTGTACGAAGGCGTGGGCGGCCCGATCCGGCGCTATCCGTGCATGGGCAAGACGGGAGACTGGTTGTGATACCGGGAACACATCGGATGATGCGAAGCATTCGACTGATAGCGGTCGGTGCGCTGACGGTCGCGTCGATGTCTGGCTGCGGCATGTGGCAGTCGGTGAAGGATACGACGGTCGATACGACGCGCGCGGTATTCATCGCGAAGGTCAAGCAGATGAATCTGGCGATCGAGAGCCGTTCCGCCCTCAACGAAAACGAGCGAGGCCAATCGTTACCGGTTGTGGTGCGCGTCTACCAGTTGAAGGACGCGATGGTCTTCGAAAAAGCGGGTTACGCCCAACTGCTCGATGACGATAGAGCCTTACTGAAGGCCGATTTGCTCGGCAGTATGGAAACCACGCTCGGACCTGACGCCACGGTGAAGCTGTCTGCGCCCATGGCGGATGATGCGCAAGTTGTCGGTGTTGCGGGATTCTTTCGCGATCAAGCGGGTGCCGAGTGGCAACTGGTGATTCCGAAATCGCAATGGAAGAAGACTGATCCCGTCAAGCTGATCGTGACGGGCAATCGGATGGAGTTGGCGCCGTGAGCGAGGTGCCGTTTCGGGAACTTGATCGTCGGCGACGGAATTTCCGATGGCGGTCGACTCGCCAGCGGAAACCAGTGGGCAGTGCAAATTGCGTGCACCAGCCCGGTGCTAACCATCCATGACAGTGTTCCCGCCGGCGATTCTCTAGAATGCCCGGTTGCCGCCGCTTGACGCGGGCGGCGCTTCGCGCGCTACACTGCGTTCATTCCATTTCCATCCAACCTCCCATCCCGTCGACGATGACGTCTCCTGTCCTGAACGGCCTGCGCATCGGTATCACGATCGGTTTGCGTGCCCCCGACGAAAGCCTGTGGATCAACGGCATCAAGCAGAACGCGCTGTTTCTCGCGAAGCTGCTGATGGCGTCGCCGCACGGCTACCGTGTGACGCTGGTCAACACGACCGACGTGCCGCTCACCGACGCGCTGCCGTGGGATCGCGCCGTGTACGACACGCGCGCGTTCGCCGACATGAAGGATTCGCTCGACGTGGTGATCGAGCTCGGCGGGCAGATCGACGGCGAGCAGACGGCCTGCCTGAAAGCGCGCGGCGCGAAGCTCGTCAGCTACTGCTGCGGTGTCGAGTACATCAACGCGATGGAGTCGATGCTGTTCGGCCGCCGGCTGTGGGATTCGCTGTTCATCAACCGCGGCTTCGACGAGGTGTGGGCGATCCCGCAGATCGCGCCGTCGTCGCTGCCGTTCCTGCAGTCGCTGCGCCGCTGCCCGGGGCGCGTCGTGCCGTTCGTGTGGGATCCGATGTTCCTGAGCGCACGCGCGCAATCGCTGCCGGAGCACGGCGAATACCGGCCGCGCGGCGAACCGGCCAAGCGGTTGACGGTGATGGAGCCGAACCACAACGTCGTGAAGTTCTGCGTGTATCCGATGCTGATCATCGACGAGGCGTTTCGCCGCGATCCCGATGCGATCTGCTTCACGCACGTGACGAACGCCGATCGCCTCGCGCACGACAGCCCCGAGTTCGTGATGCTGATGAATTACCTGGACATCGTGCGCGCAGGCAAGGCGAGCTTCGTCGGGCGCTTCGATACGCCGCTGTTCCTGGCCGACATGACCGATATCGTCGTGTCGCATCAATGGTCGAACCCGCTCAACTATTTCTATTTCGACGTGTGCTGGCAGGGCTATCCGCTCGTGCACAACGCGAGCCTCGCGCCCGATCTCGGCTACTACTATCCGGACAACGACGTGCAGCAGGGCGCCGACGCGCTGCTGCGCGCGCTGCATACGCATGACGACGACTGGGAAGCGTACACGCGGCGCCAGCGCGACATCCTCGGCCGCTATACGTCGGCGAATCCCGCACTCGTCGCCGAATACGACGCGCTGCTCGCGAACCTGGTCGGCGCGACGGCCGCATAAGCCCGTTTTCCCGCGACGCACTCCCGCTGCGCCGCGGGCCGCCATCGGGGTTGCCCCGCCATAATATCTGAAGAAAGAATGCCGTTAAAAAAAGAAACCGTCGAACCCGTTCGGGTCGACGGTTTTTGAAGGCACGAATTTGACGGCTCCGAGGGAAGTCCGTCGGAAACAAGTTTATAGGTTAACGAATTGGAAAGATTGTTAAACTTGGTTCAATCTATAATCATCATATAATTAAACTTGATATTATTGATTCAAGGCTGGTTGATTCCGCTTTGAAATTCAACAATATCGTTCGAAGCGTGAAAATTGAATGCTGCGATGATCGAATGGCGCAGCGGCAGGTTTTCAACGGACGGTAAGCCCGGGCAGCCGGCCACGGCGGCGAGCTTGGCATCGAATGCGGACGGCGCTTCACGGGCGGGCATTTATCCTATCAATTGAAAAAATCCCGATTCATGGGGTTGGCATGTCGCCGGAAAATCGATTCGGACAAATTCGTTCGGGCGAAAAAGACAAGCGACTTCTGGATCGGGGTTCCGTAATTCGTGTTGTGTAACCTGTCGCACTGTCGGTGTCGTGCGTACATGGTGTATTCCCGGTAATTGAATATCGTTGACAATATCGAATTTGACGGCGCGCCGAAGCGATAAGTACGCTCCCGGAAAAGATCGACATAACAGAATGGGCCGGGTAGGCGGCGGAGCGCGTCATGGTCGGTTCGCTCCGCATGTTTGTTGAGGTCGAGCCGTCTTCGGCGGCTCGCCATTTGCCGGAGCGCCGGATGAATGCGGTCGAAGCTCGCCTGGAGGCGAATCGGGAAGCGAATCGTGACGAAATCGATCGCGTGTTCGGCGCCCCCGACGATCATCCCGACCTCGCGTCGGTACGCAGTTTTGTGGAAAGCCGGCTCGGGTTCGCTCACGAGCCGGTGTGCCGATCCGACCTGTCGGGCGGCGTGCTGTACCAGGAGTGCCTGGCGCGGTTGCGCTGGGGCGAGCGCGACGCGTTGTCGCCGGCCGCGTTCCTGCCGCGCCTCGAGTCGCTCGGGCTGATGTGCTGGTTCGACCGGCTCGTGGTGAGCCGGACGATCGACGGGCTGCGCGCCGATCCGGGCGCCGTCTTCGGTTGCAACGTCGCGGCGGCGAGCGCGGTCGTAGACAACGCGTGGCTGGCCATTTTCAGGCGGCTCGAGCGCGAGCCGTCGGTTGCGGCGCGGCTGGTGGTCGAGATCACGGAGACGGGGCCGCTGAACCCCGTCGCGGGCCGGTCGTTCGTGAACCGCTTCCGGCAGGCCGGATGCCGGATCGCGATCGACGATTTCGGCGTCGGCTTCAGTGCTTTGAACAATCTGGTGGTCGGCAATCCCGACATCGTGAAGCTCGACCGGTCGGTCCTGTCGATGATCAAGCGCAATGCGGTCGGGCGCTACCAGTTCCGCAGGCTGATCGCGTTCGCGCATGAAGGCGCGCGGCACGTCGTCGTCGAAGGCGTGGAGAACGAGCTCGACCGGCAGATCATCGTGGATGCCGGCGTCGCATGGGCGCAGGGCATCCGCTTTTCATTGAGGTCGCCGGCCGCCGCGTAACGGCGCGGGAACAGGCGGGTGGCGTGCGTGATGCGCGCCGGAGTCGGGCGGGTCCGGCGCGTGGCCGGGACGAATCGCAAAGGGGCGTGGGCATGGCGGAGACGAAGACCGGACGCGGAACGGGCACGCAGGCGGCCGATGCGCGCGACTTGGTCGCGATCGCCGAGCTGGCCGACATGCTGCGGCAACTGGGCGCCGAACCGACCGATATGCCGATCGACGTCGCGCCGTATCTCGACGGCCTGAAGGCCGTCGCGCGCCGCATTCAGCGGATGACGCCGCTCGACGCCAACGGCCGCGAGCTGGCGGCGCGGCACTATTACGCAGGCGTCATCGCGGGCGCGTGCGGCGACGATTCGGCAATCGCGCGCGGCGTATCCGACAGCCTCGTGAAGCAAACCGGCGGCGCAAGCCGGCCGGCGGCTCGTTGCTTCGCCGTGCTTGCGCGCACGGGGCGGCGGCATGGCCGCGCATTCGCCGCGCACAGCGGCGCTCGGGTGCTGGTGTAGGTCACGTTCCCCTGTTTGGAAAAATCATTCGCGTGGACAGGCCCTGGCGCATCCGGTGCGCGCGCGGTCCGGCATGCGGCCGGCTTCGTCATCGTGCAGGCGCGGTGGCCCGGAGGCCCGGACGCACGGCCAATCGATCAATCCTTCCCGAAACCGCCAAGCACCAGCGCCATCGCGCGGTCGATCGCGTCGTCCCATTGGCCGACGTGCGCGGCGCGCACGATCCGGATGCCGGGGTAGAGCGCGGTGCGTGAGCCGGTTTCCCAGCGCGCATCGGCCTTCGGGCTGAGCAGCAGCACGGCTGGTACGCCGAGCGTGCCGGCGAGGTGGATGTGCGCGGTGCAGGTGGTCACGATGGCGTCCATCGCGAGCATCAACGCCGCGAGATCGCTGAAATCGCCGATCGCGTGATGCGGGAACGTGACCGGCAGGTCCGATTGCTCGGACTGCGCGGACAGGTCGCGGTTGATGCAGTACGCGGCGTGGCCCTGCATCCGTGCGAGCGGTGCGAAATCACGCAGGCTCGCCGTGCGATGGTAGCGCGCGTCGCTTTCGTCGCGGCCGCGCCAGTTGAGCCCGATGCGGCGCGTGCCGGGCGCGTGGCCGTCGCGCGACACGCGCTCGCGCCACGCGGCCGCATGCGCGGGCGGGCACGACAGGTACGCGGCCGGTGCGCCTTCCGGCGCCGGCGTGTAGCCGAACCGGGCGGCAAGCATCAGGAACGAACACCAGTAGTCGTGCGCGATCTGCGGCGTGTCGGCCCATGCGCCGTGCACGCCGATGAAATCGATGCGCGGGAACGTATGGCGCAGCAGCCCCGTCAGCGCATCGGGGACGACGACGGTCACGCCCGCGCAGCCGAGCGCGTCCAGCGCATGCAGGTAGCGCGCGTACTGGAACTGATCGCCGGCGCCGCCGTAGCTGAGCACGAGCAGCCGCTTGCCTTGCAGCGGCTGGCCCAGGTAGAGCCGCTCGGTCGGCAGCCCGAACCGCGCGGCCGTCAGCACGTTTTCGCTGGCGATGGTGGCGCGGGCGGCTTCTTCGCGCCGGCCGGCGCGCAGCAGCAGCGCCGAGCGCGCCAGTTCGATGCGCCCGCGCGCCGCGTCGGGCAGCGCGGCCGGATCGCCGAAGCGGTCGAGCGCCGCGAGCCCGGCGTCGGGCGCGCCGGCGAAGCCGTAGCACGACGCGAGCTGCAGCGCGATCGCATCGTCGTCGAGCCCGCGGCCGCGCGCGCGTTGCCAGCGGTCGATCGCATGGCCCCACTCGCAGCGCGATTCGTGGTCGAGCGCGCGGTTCCAGTTCGTTTCGGGCGCTTCGGCGTCGGCGGCGCCGGCGGTCGCATGATTCGCGTTGCTTTCAGCCGCCGATGCGGTGGCGAGCGGCTCGCCCGAGATGAACAGCCGCTGCCGGTCCCAGCGCGGGTTCGGCACGCAAAGCATGTTCAGCCCGTCGATCCGGTAGAACGTGTAGTCGAGGCCGGCGAACGTATCGATGATCGGCGCCTCGCCGACCTTCCAGTATTCGATCCAGCACCACGGCAGATGCGTCTCGATCAGCCGGCGCGCGCCGCGCAGTGCGTCGATCTCCATCCCTTCGATATCGAGCTTCAGGAAATCCAGCCGCGGCAGGCCGAGCGAATCGAGCCTGACGACCGGCGTCGGCGTGCCGCTCGCCGATTGGCCGTCGACGAGCGACACCGAACCGAAGTCGGCGTCCTGCCCGTAGTCGATGTCGGGCACTTTCATCGTGCCGTTGGCGCTGGCGAGTCCCATGTTCAGCAGATGGAGATTGTCGAGCTGGTTGAGCGCGACGGTGCCGCCGAGCGCATGGAACAGCGTGCGCTGCGGCTCGAATGCGTACACGCGGCCGCCGCGCGCGTGCAGCCGGTGCGCGATCGGCACGCACACGAGCCCCGCATTCGCGCCGCCGTCCACCGCGATCGCGCCGTCGGGCAACTGGTCGATCACTTGCAGGATCGTGTCGAGCTCGGCCTGGATATGCGGCCGGCCGGTCTTGATCAGCGCCTCTGCTTGCAGCGCGCAGTGCCGGTTGATGACGAACGGGCCGTGGATCGAATCGATCACGACGAAATTGCGGACGGTCTGATTCATGGGCGGGAACGCGTGCGAAGGAGGTCAGCCGAGCGCGCGGCCGGCGAACAGCTGCTGGATCTGCGCGGAATATGCGCGGACGTTGTGTTCGGCGAGCGTGTCGACCTGGTGCAGGCAGCGGCGGGCGGCCGCCGCATAGTCGTCGAGCCGCGCGTCGTGCGTCTGCGCGGCGGTCGCGATCGCGCGCGCCGCGTCGAAGATCTCGAAGTCCGGATAGTAGTAGCCGACGTCGCGCAGGAACGGCGAGTTGTGCACGAGCGGGTAGTTGCCGTACAGCGCGTCGTACAGCAGGTAGTTGAGGCCGTTTTCCCAGTGGTGCGACACGACGATGTCGGTGTGATGCGCGGCCCACGCGACGAACGGCGCGCGCACGTCGGCCGTCGCCTTGCCGTCGCGCACCATCTCGAGCCCGAGCGCGAGATGCTTGAAGGCGACGTTCTCCTTCTTGTCGAACGTGTTGGTCATGTACACGTGCTCGACGAGCTCCGGGTGCTCGACGTAGCACGCGTTCGCGGCGAGCATCGGCACGATCGAACTCTTCACGACGTTCAGGTTCGGTTCGAAGAACGCGATACGCTTTGCCGGGCCGTGGTTCCGGTAGCCGAAGCGGGCCTTCAGTTCGGGGTCCGCGTCGAGGCTGCGCTCGATGAAATACGGCGACCAGATGTGCGGCAGCTCGATCACCGGCGCGCGATACACGGCCTGGAAATACGCCGCGCACGTATGCATGTGCTGCGGGTTGGTCCAGATCTCGTCGAACTGCACGCGGTGCGGGTTCGGCCGCCAGTCGTTCTTCTCGAAGTTGATCGTCTCGACCGCGATCACGTAGTCGTTGCCGAAGCGGTACGACACGCACTTGCCGCGGCGCCGGCGCACGGCATCCGTGTGCGACGGGTCGACGAACGCGTTCATCTCGATCAGCAGGTCGGTCTGGTGGACGACGGCCGACAGCGGCCGCAGCGCGTCGCCGAACGCGTCCATCATCAGCGCCTGCGGATAGCCGGTGACGCCGTCGTCGTGCGCGAGCCAGACCTCGCCGATCAGCGGCGACTGCTTCAGCAGCATGTACAGGTACACGCAATGCTGGTTCGCGCCGTTGTACCAGATCGACTGCGTCGCGTCGCGCTGCACGTTCATCGTTATCGCGACATTGAGTTTCATATCGGCTCCGGTGAGGCGGGCGGTGCGCGGCTTACTGCACTGCGCCTTGCGACTGGCGCGGCACGTAGCCCGTCAGGTGCCAGCGGCCGTCGTCGTCGAGGCGAAAGCTCAGCTTCTCGTACACGGTTGCGCCGCTCGTCAGCGTGGTTGCATAGTCGACGTTCGCGTAGAGCCCATCGGGCATCGCCGATGCATCTTTGTAGCGGATGCGCGTGATCTGCGCCCAGCCGCGATGGCTGACCGCACCGACCGACTGGCGGGCCTGCTGCATGTCCGCCGCGAACTGGTCCTGCTTGATGCGCGCCTTCACGAACGCGGCGGCATCGCTCCACACCGCGCCGTACTGGCCGGCGTCGAGCTGATTGAACACCGCGTTCGAATCGCGGAGCAACGGGTCGGCCGATTCGCCGGCCGATTGCGCGTACGCGCCGATCGCGATCGAAGCGACGGCGCAGCCGATCAGCCATTTCGCGCGGTTGAGGGGCGTGCGTGCGTTCATGTCGGGGTCCGGAAAGGGCGGCGCGTCACGCGTCGTGATAGAGGGTGGCGATCGCGTCCGTATAGGCGGCGACGTTCTCGGGGTTATAGATGCTGACCGAGTCGAGCACGTGCTTCGACTGCTCGCGGTACGCGTCGAGATTCGCGTCGTGCTCGGCGAACGCGTGCAGCAGCGCGCGGCCGCCGGCCTGGCAGTCGAAGTCCGGATAGAAATACCCGGCCTTGCCGAGGAACGGCGAGTTGTGGATCAGCGGATAGTCGCCGTACAGCAGCTCGTAATACAGGTAGTTCTGCGCGTTTTCCCACGTGTGCGACACCACCGCATCGCCGTACGCGGCCATGAACTCGTACACCGCATAGCGGCTTTCGAACGACGTGATGCCGTGCTCGACGATGTCGAGACTCTTCGCGAAGTGGACGAACGTGGCGTGCTCCTTGATGTGGATCGTGTTGCACACGCGCACGAACTCCAGGAATTTCGGATCGGCGCGGTATGCCTCTTCCGTGACCAGCATCGGGATGATGCTCGTCTTCACCATGCAGATGTTCGGCTCGAACATCGTCACGCGCCAGCGCGGCTTGCCGGGCTGATAGCCGTACGACAAGCCGGCGCCGAGTGTCGCGCGCGCCTTGTCGAACAGCATCGGGTGCCAGATGTGCGGGACGATCGTGACCGGCGCGCGCAGGCCCGTCTGGTAATAGTGCAGGCACGAGCGCTCGAATTCGGGAATCGTCCACACCGCGTCGTACGGCGCGCCCGAGAACAGGAATCCCGACGGCTTGTTGAACATCGCGCGTTCGATGTCGATCACGTAGTCGTTGCCGACCCGCATCGTGACGACCTTGCCGCCGCGCTCGCGAAACGCGCGCAGGTAGTCCGCGCCGAACTGCGCGCTCATTTCGATCAGCACGTCGCAGCGTTGCAGCGCTTCGTCCATCGACAGCAGCGGCACGTCCCATTCGCCGAGCATCATCTGCGGATCGGCGACCTGTTCGCCGCCGTTCACCATCACCGCTTCCGCGACGAGCGGCGACTGGCGCAGCAGCAGGATCAGCAGCAGGCAGTTCTGGAAGATGCCGTTTTCCCACAGCGACTGGCCGGCGCCGCGCACGAACAGCGACACGCCGACGACGAGACGCTTGCCCTCGCCGGGCGCTTGACGGGCATTGGAGTCCGACATGCGTATGCTCCGGTTCAGGCGACCAGACGCGAGACGAACGCGTCGAGGTTCGCGGGGTTGTCGATCGAGACCGACTGCAGCAGCCGGCCGGCCTTCGCACGATAGTCGTCGAGGCGTTCGTCGTGATGCAGCCACGCGTCGAGCAGCGCGCGGCCGCCCGCGGCCGAGTCGAAGTCCGGGTAGTAATAGCCGGCGTCGCCGAGCAGCGTCGAGTTGTGGAGCAGCGGATAGCCGCCGTGCAGCACGTCGTAATACAGGTAGTTCTGCCCGTTTTCCCAGTGATGCGACACGACCGCATCCGCGTGGCGCGCCATGAAGCCCGGCAGGTCGATGCGCGGCTCGAAGGTCGCCTTGTGCTGGCGCACGAGATCGAGGCTGTTCGCGAAGTGCACGAAGGTCGGATGTTCCTTCATGTGCATCGCGTTGACGACGAACATATGTTGCACCGCGTCCGGCCGCGCGCGGTAGAACTCGTCGCACGCGAGCATCGGGTAGTGGCAGGACTTGACGACCGAGATGTTCGGCTCGAGCATCGCCAGGCGCCACGGGCGGCGGCCGGGCCGATAGCCGAACGTTTCACCTTCGGCGGCGAGCGCGGCGATGCGGCGATCGAGGAAGTACGGCGACCAGATATGCGGCATCAGGTGCACCGGCGCGCGCAGGATGGTCTGCAGCATCGGCGCCGCGGTCTTGTCGTATTGCGGCAGCAGCCACACTTCGTCGAACGGCGCGCCGTTGAAGATGTGCCCCGACGGTTTTTCGAAGATCGGGGTTTCGCACAGGCCGGCATACACGTGCCCGCAGAAGAACGCGGCGATCTTCTTGCCGAGCGCCTTCATGTGCCTGAGCCATTCGACCGGCAACTGCGCGCCCATTTCGATCACGACGTCGAGTTCGTGCGTGACGTCGGCGGGCTTCACGAGCGGGATGTCGAGGCCGTCGAGTTCGAGGCCGGCCGGCAGTGCGTTGGCGTCGCCGCCGTTCAGGAAATAGACGGCGCCGACGCGATCCGAGCGCTTGAGCATCATCGCGAGGAACGCGATGTTCTGGTGAATGCCGTTTTCCCAGATCGCCTGGCCGTCCCGCGCAAACAGCGAGATGCCGACTGCCGGCCGTTGCTTGCGGGTGCCGCCCGCGGCGGCTTCATTGATGTCCGTCACCGGTTGGTTTCCTCTGCGGCGTCGTGCGTCCGGGCATGGCGTCGAGCGTCTGGCCTGGAAGCGGCGCACCGTGGATTGTCATGGTTGCATTCGCGCCGTTGCGCCGCGGCAGGCGAATCGGGCGACGTGATTCGCGGGGGCGGCAGCCGGGTTCCGGCGTGTCGTCGGGCACGCCTGGCACGGCGCGCGATTCGGGCAGGCTGCCCCGGCGACTGTCTGCGGCGATTGTGGCACGGAAATCGCCGGTTTGTGGAGGCACGTGACGAACTTTGACATAGCCGCCGGTCAGCGGAAACGGGGCGCCGGTACAGCGGCGCCCACGTTGATCGGCGGATGTCCGGCGCGGCGCTGGCGGCCTGCCGGATCGGCCGCCGCGCGCGACGGTCGCTCGCTCAGTGCTGCAGCGTGATTTCGACGCGGCGGTTGCTGGCGCGGCCTTCGGCCGTCGCGTTGGATGCGACCGGATCGGCCTTGCCGCGGCCCGTGACCGTCAGCGTGCCGGCCTTCAGCCCGTGCGCTTTCAGGTACGCGGCGACGGACTCGGCGCGGCGCTTCGACAGCGCGAGGTTGTAGTCGTCGCTGCCCACCGTATCCGTAAAGCCGGTGACTGTCACCTGCGAGTACGTGCGGTCCGCGCGCTCGCTCAGCAGCCGGTCGAGCGATTCGCGCGCGGTCGGCGCGAGCGTCGCGTGGTCGGTTGCGAACAGCGCGTCGCCCGACAGGTTCACGTGTTCGACGGTGGCAGGCGCCGGCTCGGCGGCCGAGGCCGCTTCGGCCGGCGCGGCGCCGCACTGGAAGACCAGCGTCGCGGGATCGGATTTGTCGCGCAGCGCGCGGGCCGAGTCGACGGCACGCACCAGCTGGTCGCCGCAGATCTTGCGGGCGGCCTTCATGCAGGTCTGCGGGCCGGACAGCAGGCCGTGGCAGTCCACCTGGAACGTGCGCACGCCGTCGCGCGGCTGCAGTTCGGAGGCGCTGAAGGTCGGGCCGGATGCGGTCGAGCACGCGGCGAGGGCCATTGCGGAAAGCGCGAGCGCAAGAGCAAGAGCGAGTTTGTTCACGGTTACGTCCTCAAAGCTTGGGTTGACAGAAGCCGGCCGCGGGCTGCGCGGCCGGCTCGTCCTGCCGTCGGGGCCGCCGCGGGCCGGCCGGCTGGCGAGCCGGGCGGCCTGGCGGCGCGACGTGTTACTTCCACTGGTACAGCATGCCGGCGCCGATCACCTTCTGACCGCCGCTGAAGCCGCCGTTGATCGACGCTTTCAGGTTCTCCGTGATACGGGCCTGCATGTTGACCGCCATCGCCTTCTGGCCGAGGAAGGTCGACGTGCCGACGCCCATGCCGAAGTTGGCGTCGCGATCGAGTTGCGGGATCGACGCCATCGCGCCGACGGCCGCGATACCCTGCTTCGCCATCTGGTCGGTCTGCTGCAGTTGCGAACCCAGCGAGTTGATCTGCGTCTGCTGGCCCGACAGTGCCGTCGACAGCGTCGTCTGCACCTGCGTCAGCTGGTTCACGTTCACCGCGTCGGTGCCTTGCGTACCGGGCGCGACGTTCACGATCTGACGCTGCTGCGTGTCGCTGCCGACCGACACCACGTTCGAGCGGCCGCCGTCCGTCGAATTCGCGCCGATCGCCACCGAGTTCGAGCCGGCGGTAACGGTCGGATGATCGCTGCCGGTGCCGTTCATGTCGGCGGCGATGCCGTTGGAATTGAGCGAGCGCGTCGTGTTGTTGTTGATCGTCGTCGACAGCTGGTTCAACTGGTTGTTGATGTTCGTCACGCCGGTCGACAGCGAGGCGACCGTGCTGTTCGTCGTGCTCAGGCCGGTGGACAGCGAACCGATGCCGGTCGACGTCGACGTCGACAGCGAGTTGACGTTGCTGTTCGTCGAGCTCAGGCCCGTCGACAGCGAGTTGATCGCGGTCGAGGTCGACGTGGACAGCGATGCCACGTTGCTGTTCGTGGTGCTCAGGCCGGTGGACAGCGAGTTGATGCCGGTCGACAGCGACGAGATGTTCGACGCGGTCGACGTGGACAGGCTCGTGATTGCCTGGTTCGTCGCGTTGAGCTGGCTGCCGTTGATCGCGTCCGTGCTGCTGGCCGAGATCCGGCCGGCGGCGACGTTCGTGATCTGGCGTTCCTGGCCCGGCGCGCCGACGCTCACCACGCCTGCCGGCGAGCTGCCCGCGAAGAAGTACGTGGCGCCGCCGATCGTGGCGCTCGACGTCGGGTTCGCGGCACTCGTGACCGAGTTTGCACCGAGCGCGATCGAGTTGGCGACGTTGGCTTGCGCGTTCGTGCCGAAAGCGAGCGCGTCGGCGGCCGTGGCCTTGGCACCCGAGCCGTAGGCTTGTGCGCCGATGGCGCTGGCCGTGGACTGGTTGCCCAGCGCGATCGTGTTGTCCGCGGTGGCCTGGTTCGAGCTGCCGAGTGCGAGTGCGCTGGCGCCGTTTGCGGTGTTCGCGTTGCCGAGCGCCACTGCGCCGTTGCCGGTTGCCGTGTCGTTCGCGCCCATCGCTACCGCGCCGGTGCCCGTCGCGACGCTCGGGTCGCCGATCGCGACTGCGCCGTCGCCGCTCGCGGTGTTGCCGGAGCCGATCGACACGGCCTTGCCGCCCGTTGCCGATGCGTTCTGGCCGATCGCGACCGCGCCGGCCGACTGCGCGTTCGAGCCGTCGCCGACTGCGACGCTGCTTGTGCCTGCTGCGCTGGCGTTCACGCCGGCGGCGAGGGCGTTGGTGCCCGTTGCGCCGTCGTTGGCGTAGTTGCTTTGCTGCGTGCCGTTGTCGTTGACGCTGTAGTAGTGCGTCTTCGCGGCGTTGATCGCGGTCGAGGTCGACGTGGACAGCGACGCCACCGAGCTGTTCGTCGACGAGAGGCCGGTGGACAGCGAGCCGATGCCGGTCGACGTGGAGGTGGACAGCGACAGGATCGTGCTGTCGGTCGAGCTCAGGCCGGTGGACAGCGAGCTGATGCCGGTCGAGGTGGACGTGGACAGGGAGGTGATCGAGCTATTCGCGGACGACAGGCCCGTCGACGTCGAAGTCGACAGCGACGATACCGAGCTGTTGGTCGAGCTGAGGCCGGTGGACAGCGAGTTGATGCCAGTCGAGGTCGAGGTCGACAGCGAGGTGATCGAGCTATTCGCCGAGGACAAGCCCGTCGACGTGGAAGTCGACAGCGACGACACCGAGCTGTTGGTCGAGCTCAGGCCCGTGGACAGCGAGCTGATACCGGTCGAGGTCGAGGTCGAGAGCGACGTGATCGTGCTGTTGGCCGACGAGAGGCCCGTCGACGTGGAAGTCGACAGTGAGGTGATGGAGCTGTTGGCGGACGACAGACCAGTCGACGTGGAGGTCGACAGTGAAGCCACCGAGCTATCGGTCGAGCTGAGGCCGGTGGACAGCGAGCTGATGCCGGTCGAGGTCGACGTGGACAGCGAGGTGATGGAGCTATTCGCCGACGAGAGACCGGTCGAGGTCGACGTGGACAACGACGTGATCGAGCTGTTCGCGGACGACAGACCCGTCGACGTCGACGTGGACAGCGACGTGATGGAGCTGTTCGCCGAGGACAGTCCGGTCGACGTCGAGGTCGACAGCGAAGCCACTGAGCTGTCGGTCGAGCTCAGGCCGGTGGACAGCGAGCTGATGCCGGTCGACGTCGAGGTGGACAACGACGTGATCGAGCTGTTGGCGGACGACAGGCCGGTCGAGGTCGAGGCGGACAGCGAGGTGATGGAGCTATTCGCGGACGACAGACCCG
>NZ_JAOTQT010000024.1:0-112402 GCF_025685725.1 Burkholderia sp. BKH01
GCACCCGCAGCCGCGGTCGTGCCGGCAGCCGCGATGGCAGCCGTGCCGGCGGCAGCCGTCGTCGCCGCACCGACCGTCGCCGACAAGGCGCCCGAGCCTGCACCAGCCGTTGCCGTACCTGCGGTTGCTGCTGCACCGGCTGTCGCAGCCGCACCCGCAGCCGCGGTCGTGCCGGCAGCCGCGATGGCAGCCGTGCCGGCGGCAGGCGTCGTCGCCGCACCGACCGTCGCCGACAAGGCGCCCGAGCCTGCACCGGCCGTTGCCGTACCTGCGGTTGCTGCTGCACCGGCTGTCGCAGCCGCAGCCGCAGCCGCACCCGCGGCCGCGGTCGTGCCGGCAGCCGCGATGGCAGCCGAGCCGGCGGCAGCCGTCATCGCCGCACCGGCCGTTGCCGACAAGGCACCCGAGCCAGCGCCGGCCATCGCCGACAAGCCGTCCGAGCCTGCGCCGACTGTCGCCGACAAGGCACCCGAACCCGTGCAGCGTGTCGCCGACAAGGCGCCGGAGCCGATGCCGGCTGCGACCGACAACGCAGCGCAGGCCGCTGCCGCGCCGGCTGCCGAATCGACGCAGGCCGCCGCCGTCGTCGCGGCGCCCGCGGCCGAGGTGAAGGCCGCCGAGCCGGCGCTGCAAGCTGCTGCCGATGCGCCCGCGCCGCAAGCCGCTCAGCCTGCCGCTGCCGCGCCTGCCGCCGACATGCCGGCCGCCGACGCGAAGGTGCCGGACGCGGTCGAATCCGCGGCCGCACCTGCGCAGCCTGCCGACATGTCCGCGTTGACCGATCCGGCGAAGGCGTTGCCGCCGGCCACGGTCGACCAGCAGGCCGCACCGGCTGCACCGGCCGTACCGGCGCCGGCGGTCATCTCGACGAGCACGTCGTCGTAAGCACGCGGGTCGGGCCGCCGTGCGACCGGAACGCCGGTCGCACGGCCGCCGTTCGGACCCGATGCGCGACGGTCGTTGCCGATTTGACGGGTGTTGGTCCCATCCCCGAGGTCAACACCTCTTTTTGCCTGACGAGGATGCAAGGAGGCCTCAATCATGAGGATCTTTTTGGTCGCTTTGCTGCTGGTCGGCGTGCAAGCCGCTGCGCAGTCGGTTTTTCAGAATCCCGCGGTCTTCGTCATCCTGAGCGAGCAGACCGTCGCGAACGCCGCGAGCGTCCAGCAGGCGCTGACGACGCTCGGCCGACCCGACAACACGGCATGCGCACCGATGATGATGATCGGCGACCCGCAGATGATTTACATGATGCCCGAGGAAGGTCACGCGCCGTCGTGGCAATCGCCGGTGTACGGCCGCGGCGCGCCGTTCGCAGCGCAGAACGGGCCGACGCCGACGGGCAAGACGGTCGGCGCGATGCAGCACGCCGAGGACATGCAGACGCAGCCGTGGAGCGACGGCAGCGCGATCACGCAGAAGATCGCCGGCGAGCCGCGCG
Organism: Burkholderia sp. BKH01; assembly: GCF_025685725.1. NCBI lineage: Bacteria > Pseudomonadati > Pseudomonadota > Betaproteobacteria > Burkholderiales > Burkholderiaceae > Burkholderia > Burkholderia sp. BKH01. Next base: position 1,442 of record NZ_JAOTQT010000024.1, read on the forward strand.
TGTCGGCGGCAGACCGGGTGAGCGAGTGGCGGCGCAACGGGCTGGACAGGATCGAGACGGCCCGCGCGACCGACGTAACGGTGAACGGCAAGACCTACCGAGCCTATCGCGACGATCTCAACGGGGCGGCGAAGCCGGTCGTCGAGCCGCAGATCTACACGCAGCGCGTCGTTTTCTGCCGATAACGAAACATCAATCCGAGGACAGGCCGGCGCCGCGCCGCGGGACCACGAGACCCCGTCACATGCGATCCGGCAACGGCCGTCCGACATACAACCCTAAACGGCGAGGCCATCGTGAACCATTGCTTCCAGATGAGGGTGTCAGGCCCGCAGGATGTCGAACGGGAGTCCGGCAAGATGCCGTTCCTCGCCATCCGGTGCAACCATGTCGTGCCGTCGCGGCCGCTCGTCTACCTGTCGCAGCAGCACGATGCCGCGCTCGTCGACTGTCTCGCGTTGCGCGGCTGGGACGTGTGGCGCGCGAAAACCGTTGCGGACGCACTCAACCTCGTCAGGGCGAACCGCCCGCATGCGGGCATCGTCGATTTCGGCAGCTTCGTGTCGCCCGACGTCGCCTCGTTCGAGGCGCTGCTGCGTGACCCGCGCGTCGGCTGGGTTGCGCTCGCCGACGCCGAGCGGTTGCGCGACATTTCCATCGCGCGCCTGATCCGCCGCTGCTGTTTCGACTACGTGCGCAACGCGACGGCCTACACGACGATCGGTTATCTCGTCGGCCATGCGTACGGGATGCTGAAGCTTGTGGACTGCGACCCGGCCGCGGAGGCGCCGCCCCCCGGCGGCACGATGATCGGCTCGTGCGACGCGATGCGCCGGCTGTTCGCGACGATCCGCAAGGTCGCGAACACGGATACCACCGTGTTCATCGCCGGCGAATCGGGCACCGGCAAGGAACTGACGGCGGCGGCGATCCACCGGCAGTCGGCGCGCGCCGCGGCGCCGTTCGTCGGCGTGAACTGCGCGGCCATTCCGTCGACGCTGCTGCAGGCCGAACTGTTCGGCCACGAGCGCGGCGCGTTCACGGGCGCGCACCAGCGCCAGATCGGCCGCATCGAGGCCGCGCATGGCGGCACGCTGTTTCTCGACGAAATCGGCGACATGCCGTTCGAGAGCCAGGCGAGCCTGCTGCGGTTCCTGCAGGAAGGCAAGATCGAGCGGCTCGGCGCTCACGCGTCGATCCCGGTGGACGTGCGGATCGTGTCGGCGACCCACGTCGATCTCGAGGCCGCGATGCAGGCGGGGCGGTTCCGCGCCGACCTGTACCACCGCCTGTGCGTGCTGCGCATCGACGAGCCGCCGCTGCGCGTGCGCGGTCGCGACATCATGCTGCTCGCCGATGACGTGCTGCGGCGCTATCGCGGCGACAGTTCGTACCGGATTTGCGGCTTCATGCCGTGCGCGGTCGGGGCGATCCACAACTATCCGTGGCCCGGCAACGTGCGCGAGCTGATCAACCGGATCCGGTTCGCGATCGTGATGACGAACGGCCCGATGATCTCGGCCGCCGATCTCGAACTGCACCAGTACGCGTCGCGGCAGCCGCCGACGCTCGCCGAAGTGCGCCGGCAGGCCGAACGGCACGCGATCGAGGAAACGCTGCTGCGTCACCGTTACCGGCATGCGGATGTCGCGGCGGAGCTGGGCATTTCGCGCGCGACGCTATACCGCCTGATGACCGCGCACGGGCTGCACGGCGGACGCGCGGTGGCGCGTGTTCGCTCAAGACCGTGCGGCGGCGGCCGTTAAAACAAGAAACGGCCCGTCCGGACCGCCGGCGCATCGATGCGTGCGCGGCCGGCACGCGGCGCAACACGCTTATCCGAGGTTATCGTGACAGAGTGCAGTCACTGCGGCAGGACGTTCCTGGTCGGCGGGCAGTCGATCGACGGCCGCCGCTATTGCAGTCCGGCGTGCGCGCACGCGCATCCGATCGTCGTCGAGGCCGAACGGGTGCCCGACGCGAAGGTCCGGCAGTACGTCGACGACTGGCGGTACGGGCCGTGCCCGATCTGCCTGCGCGAAGGGCATCCGGTCGACGTTCACGCGTCGCATCGCGTCGTGTCGCTGGTGTTCGTCACGCGCTGGGCGACGCGGCGCCACGTGTGCTGCCGCCGCTGCGGCCGCAAGAAGCAGGCGGTCGCGCTGCTTGCATCGGCCACGCTCGGCTGGTGGGGGTTGCCGTGGGGCGTCGTGCTGACGCCGATCCAACTCGCGCGCAACGCGCTCGGGCTGGCCGCGCGCGATCCGGAGGTCGCGACGCAGCAGTTCGAGCAGCTCGTGCGGCGCAAGCTGGCGGTGCGCCGGCTGCAGCGCGCGCAGCAGGGCGCCGGCGCCTGATCGCGCGGCGCGCTGCGCCCGGTCAGGCCGGCCGATCGAAGCCCGACGCGACCCAGCGCTCGGCGCTGGCCTTGCTGAGCTTGAATCCGGCCGATACCTTCGCGTCGGCCAGCAGCTCGCCGTACGGATCGAACGCCTTGAGCTGCGCGTACGGCTCGAACTCGTCCGGCACGATGTCGAGCGTCACCGACACCTCCTGCCCGTCCTCGCCCTGAACCGACACTTCCTTGTGCAGCATCGCGCGCCGCTGCTGCTCGTGCCGCATCAGCACCTCGGTCGCAGTCTTCACGAGCGTGCGGAACGCGTTCGCGTCCATCGGCTTCGGGTTCTTCTTGTCGCGGCCCATGGTCCACGGCCCGACGAGCGCGGGTTCGGACTCGCCGTCCTTGATCATCTCGACGGCCCAGCCGTCGTCGTCTTCGTTCTTGATGATGCGGGCGGTCCAGCCGTTGTCGCGCCAGAGGCCGTCTTCGTGGATGGAGGTGTCGTCGGATTGCAGGTCGGATTCGGTCATGAGGAAAGCTGGGAGTACGGGCAGCCGGAGTATGGGCAGCCGGTAAAAGGGCGGTGGCGCGCGGCCGTCATCGGCGCATCGCTTGCCGCCGGGTGCCCGGATTGGCATGCAAAGGCTGCAATTTTACCTGCTGGCGGGGCGCAAGGGCCGCGCGCGGCGCAATGCCGGCCATCCGGCTGATGCCGGGCGCCTGACCCGGCGCAAATATCAAACTCGTATTACGTTCTTGGCGGCCGATCCCGATGCCGTCCGATATCCCGCTCGCGCGCGGCTTCATAGAATCGATCTTCGGGATAAAAATATCCCGAACATCCTTTCAACGCCAAACCGGCCGCGTGCGTTCCGCGCCGCACGGCCGGTGAACCACCAGGAACTGCGCATGAGGAAATTCAATGTTCGCATCGTTTTCGCGTACGACTGGCCGTTGACGCTGGCCGGAGTCGAGCAGGTCGCAGGCAGCGCCTGCGCGATCGAGCTCGTCGCGGTCTACCGGAGCGCGGCCGAGCTGGTTGCGTCGCTCGGCGGTGTCGACTGCGACATCGTGCTGGTCGACTATTCGATCCGCGGCGACGAGCAGATGGACGGCCTCGCGCTGTTCGACTGGCTGCGGCGCACGCGTCCGAACGCTGGGATCGTCGCGCTGGTCGGGAACGAGAACCCGCTGATCTTCCGGTCGATCCTCGCGATCGGCGGCGTGAGCATCGTCAGCAAGTTCGACGAAGTCGGCCATATCGTCACGGCGATCCATTCGAGCTACAGCGGCGGGCGCTACCTGTCGCCGTGCGTCAGGCGCGCGGTCGACGCGATCGACGAGCGCGGCGACGCGCACGTGAAGCTGTCGGCGCGCGAGATCGAGGTGATTCGCCTGTATCTGTCGGGCATGCCGATCAAGACGATCGCGCAGCGCCTGAGCAAGGGCAAGCAGACGGTCAGCGCGCAGAAGATCAGCGCGATGAAGAAGCTCGGCGCGAACAACGACGTCGAGCTGATCCAGCGGGCGGCCGGGCTGGGGCTCGGCACCGGGGCGGCCGTGCGGCGGCCCGGCGGCTCGGCGTGAGCAGGCGCGTGCGGGGCGGGCGCCGTCAGGCCGGCAACGCGAACCGCGTAACGGCGTCGCGCAGCGCTTCGGCCTGATCGCGAAGCGAATGCGCGGCCGCGGCCGCCTGTTCGACGAGCGCCGCGTTCTGCTGCGTGACCTGGTCCATTTCGCCCACCGCGCGATTGACCTGCTCGATCCCGGCGCTTTGCTCGCGCGACGCGTGGCTGATTTCGTCGAGAATCTCGTTCACGCGGCGCACCGACTGCACGAGCTCGGCCATCGTCTCGCCCGCGTGCGTGACGAGCGCCGCACCGTGCTCGACGGTCTCGTTCGACGACACGATCAGCGACTTGATCTCCTTGGCGGCCGTCGCCGAGCGTTGCGCGAGCGAGCGCACTTCGGCCGCGACCACCGCGAAGCCGCGGCCCTGTTCGCCCGCGCGCGCGGCTTCGACGGCCGCGTTCAGCGCGAGGATGTTGGTCTGGAACGCGATGCCGTCGATCACGCCGATGATGTCGCCGATCTTGTGCGAACGGCTGGTGATCTCGTGCATCGTGCGCACGACGTCGTCGACCACCGCGCTGCCGCGCGTCGCGACCTGTGCGGCCTCGCCGGCGAGCGATGCGGCCTGCGCGGCGCTGTCCGCGTTCTGCTTCACGTTCGCGGTCATCTGGTCCATGCTCGATGCGGTCTGCACGAGCGCGGCCGCCTGTTCTTCGGTGCGCTGCGACAGGTCCGTGTTGCCGGACGCGATCTCGCTCGCGCCGACGTTGATGTTCTCGGTGCCCATCCGCACGCGCGACACCATGTCGATCAGCCCGCCCTGCATCGTGTGCAGCGCATGCAGCAGGCTGCCGCGATCGTCCTGCTTCACGGCGACGCGCGCGGTCAGGTCGCCCTGCGCGATGCGCTGCGCGGCGTCGAGCGCGACCTCGAGCTCGCCGCCGAGGCTGGCGCGCACGCTTTTCAGCACCAGCACCATCACGGCGGTCGCGATCGCGCCGAGCACGGCCGTCATCGCGAACCAGCGGCCGATGCTCGCGAGCACGGCCGAGTGCACGTCGTTCATGTACATGCCCGTCACCAGATACCAGTCCCACGGTGCGAAGCGCTGCACGGCGCTGGTTTTCTCCTGCGGCTTGTCGGCGCCCGGCTTCGGCCACAGATACTCGACGAAGCCCTTGCCGCCTTCCATGTTGCCGGCCTTCACGATCTCGACGAACAGGTGCTTGCCGTTCGGATCGGTGAAATTCGACATGTCCTTGCCGTTGAGTTCGGCCTTGATCGGATGCATCACGATCGCGGGCTTCGAGTCGTTGATGGAGATGTAGCCGTCGGCGCCGTAGCGCATCGCGGCGATCGCCTCGAGCGCCTTCTGCTTTGCGTCGGCCTCCGGCATCGCGTTCTGCTGCGACAGCTTGTAGTAATGGTCGGTCACGCTCGCGGCCTGCGCGATCAGCGACGCGAGCTGGTCGCGGCGGTCCGCGATCATCGATGCGCGCGTCTGCCACGCGCCGAGCCCGGCGATCACGAGCAGGCCGAGCCACAGGATGACGATCATCGAGGCGAGTTTCTGATTCAGGGAAAGGTTGCGCATGGTATGGGGTCGGTCAGTCGAGGATGCTCACCGGAACGGCGTGACGGGATAAGTATCTTGACGGCGCGCGACACGCTTCGCCGTAGGCGGGAAATCCCCTAGAGACGGCGCGGCCGCTCATGCCTTCGACGTCGGCACGGGTATCTATGCATATGCATAACGGGCATCGCTATACTGTCGGATCGATTGCGCGCGTCGGGCGCCCGTGTTGGCGGCGGCGCGGCGCCGAATGAAACCGAAAGGAGGCAACGATGCGAATTCTGGTGGTAGGGGCCGGCGCGGTCGGCGGATACTTCGGCGGCCGGCTGGCCGCGGCGGGGCGCGACGTGACGTTCCTGGTGCGCGACGGTCGCGCGGCCGCGCTGGCGCGCGACGGGCTGCTGATCCGCAGCCCGCGCGGCGACCTGACGCTCGCGAACGTGCAGACCGTGCGCGCGGGCGACGCCGGCGCCGGGGTCGCGCCGTTCGACCTCGTGCTGCTCAGTTGCAAGGCGTACAGCCTCGACGATGCGATCGCGTCGTTCGCGCCGTTCGTCGGGCCGCACACGCTGATCCTGCCGATGCTCAACGGGATGCGCCATCTCGACGTGCTGCGCGACCGGTTCGGTGCGGCGCAGGTGCTCGGCGGGCTGTGCGTGATCGCGGCGACGCTCGATCGCGAGCAGCGCATCGTGCACCTGAACGACACGCACGGCGTGTCGTTCGGCGAACTCGCGGGAGGCGAGTCGCCGCGCGTGCGCGCGGTGGCCGACGTGCTCGGCGGCGCGGGCTTCGACGCGACGCTCAGCGACGACATCGCCGCGCGGATGTGGGAAAAGTGGGTATTCCTCGCGACGCTCGCCGCGAGCACGTCGCTGTTCCGCGGCTCGATCGGCGACATTCTCGCCGCGCCGGACGGCCGCCGCCTGCTCGAGACGATGCTCGGCGAATGCCGTGCGATCGCCGAATACAACGGCCAACGGCCCGACCCGGCGGCGATCGAGCGGATGCAGCGGATGGTGCTGACGCCGTCGCCGCTGACCGCGTCGATGCTGCGCGACGTCGAGAACCATGCGCGCGTCGAAGCCGATCACGTGATCGGCGACCTGCTCGCACGCCGCGACCCGCAGGCGGCCGATGCGCTGTCGCTGCTGCGGATCGCATACAACCACCTGAAGACGTACGAGGTGCGCACGGCGCGCGAGCACGCAGCCGCGTAAACCATCGGCGCGCGCGCATCGCACCGGCCCGGCGGCTGGCCGCCCGGTGCCGTTGCGCGCTGCACAAATTTGCCGTCCAGCGCCGTTTGCGGCCGGAAAGTGCAAAAAAGTATCGGAAATCAGGCGTAAAGTTGGTGGAGCCGCGCGCGCGATCGACCTACATTGCTTCCCATGCGACCGGTCGCGTCGCCGCACGAAACACGCGAAACATGCGGCGCACGAGCGAACAGCCGAACAGGCCGGCCAGCAATACATGGGAATGGAGACGCCAACATGATGCACCCCGATCTCGAAGTGGTCGAAGTGCGACGCGACGAGTCGTTCAAGGTCTGGTCGCACGGCTACCCGTATCGCACGATCCGCTGGCATTTCCATCCCGAATTCGAACTGCACCTGATCGTCGCGACGCGCGGCAAGTATTTCGTCGGCGATCACATCGGCTCGTTTGGCCCCGGCCATCTCGTGCTGCTCGGCCCGAACCTGCCGCACAACTGGGTCAGCGACATGGCCGAAGGTGAAACCGTCGAGCGTCGCAACCTCGTGATCCAGTTCGCCCCGGCGTTCGTGCGCCGCTGCATGGACGCGTTTCCCGAATGCCGCGATGCGCAGGCGCTGCTCGACGACGCGCGGCGCGGTGTCGGCTTCGACGATGCGACGAGCGCCGCGATCGCGCCGCTGTTCGACGAACTGCTGGCCGCGCGCGGCATGCGCCGCATCGCGCTGTTCATGACGATCCTCGAACGGCTTTGCGGCGCCGACGAACGCACGCTGCTCGCGAGCCCCGCATACGACCAGGCGGACGTCACGCCGACGCGGCTCAGCCACGCGCTGTCGTATATCGGCAAGAACCTCGCATCCGAGCTGCGCGAGTCCGAACTCGCGCAACTGACCGGGCAGAGCGTCAGCGCATTCTCGCGCGCGTTCCACCGCCAGACCGGCATGCCGTTCGTCCAGTACGTGAACCGGCTGCGGATCGAATCCGCGTGCCAGATGCTGCTTGCCGACGACGCGAACATCACCGACATCTGCTTCCAGTCCGGCTTCAACAACGTATCGAACTTCAACCGCCAGTTCCGCTCGGTGAAGGGGATGGCGCCGTCCGAGTTCCGTGCGCTGCAGCGCCTGAACGCGCGCAGCCGCGAACTCGCGCTGCACGCGGCGCCCACCGGCAACCCGATGCCGCCGCGTGTGCTGACGCCCGGCGCGCCCGAACTCGCGCCGCAGCCCGGATGATCGCCGGGCCGCCGCCCGCCTGACTGTTCCACGCCGTTTCACCCAAGCCGATCGCGTCGCTCACGTCGCGAGGGGCTCGTTCAACCTCGAAAAAGCCGCACATAAATGGAGACACCGTCATGACGCACGCATCGCCCGCTTCATCATTCAGCCGCGCCGCCCGGATGGCGACCCTTGCCGCGTTCGCGGCCTTGCTGCCCGCAGCCGCCGCGCATGCCGCGCCGCTGCGGATCGGCATGACGTTCCAGGAATTGAACAACCCGTATTTCGTGACGATGCAGAAGGCGCTGAACGATGCGGCCACGTCGATCGGCGCGCAGGTCGTCGTGACCGACGCGCATCACGACGTCAGCAAGCAGGTGAGCGACGTCGAGGACATGCTGCAGAAGAAGATCGACATCCTGCTCGTGAACCCGACCGATTCGACCGGCATCCAGTCGGCGATCACGCAGGCGAAGAAGGCCGGCGCGGTGGTCGTCGCCGTCGATGCGAACGCGAACGGCCCGGTCGATTCGTTCGTCGGCTCGAAGAACTACGACGCGGGCGTGATGTCGTGCGAATACCTCGCGAAGGCGATCGGCGGCAGCGGCGAGGTCGCGATCCTCGACGGCATTCCGGTCGTGCCGATCCTCGAACGCGTGCGCGGCTGCAAGGCCGGGCTCGCGAAATTCCCGAACGTGAAGCTCGTCGACACTCAGAACGGCAAGCAGGAGCGCGCGACCGCGCTGTCGGTCACCGAAAACATGATCTCCGCGCATCCGAACCTGAAGGGCATCTTCAGCGTGAACGACGGCGGCTCGATGGGCGCGCTCGCGGCGATCGAGGGTTCCGGCAAGGACATCAAGCTGACCAGCGTCGACGGTGCGCCCGAGGCGATCGCCGCGATCCAGAAACCGAACTCGAAGTTCATCGAGACGACCGCGCAGTTCCCGGCCGACCAGGTGCGCATCGCGCTCGGCATCGCGATCGCGCGCAAGTGGGGCGCGACGGTGCCGAAGGCGATCCCGGTCGACGTGAAGGTCGTCGATCGCAGCAACGCGAAGGGCTTCAGCTGGTGAACGACGTGCGATGCGACGCGAAGGGCGGCGGCATGGCCGGCGCCCTTCGCACGGAGAAGCCGATGGAAACGATACTCAGGCTCAGCCACATCACGAAGCGTTTTCCGGGCGTGAAGGCGCTGTCCGACATTCATCTCGAGATTGCGCGCGGCGAGATCCACGCGCTGCTCGGCGAGAACGGCGCGGGCAAGTCGACGCTGATGAAGATCCTGTGCGGCATCCATCAACCGGATGCCGGTACGATCGAAATCGACGGCACCGCGCGCCATTTCGCGAATTATCACGAGGCGGTCGCGGCGGGCGTCGGCATCGTGTTCCAGGAATTCAGCCTGATCCCGCACCTGGACGCCGTCGACAACCTGTTCCTCGGCCGCGAGCTGCGCACGCGCTGGGGCGCGCGCGACCGGGCACGGATGCGCCGCGCGGCGGCCGCGATCTTCGCGCGGCTCGGCGTGTCGATCGATCTCGATGCGCCAATCCGTGCGCTGTCGGTCGCGCAGCAGCAGTTCGTCGAGATCGGCAAGGCGCTGTCGCTCGACGCGCGCATCCTGATTCTCGACGAACCGACCGCCACGCTCACGCCGGCCGAGGCCGAGCACCTGTTCGCGATCATGCGCGAGCTGAAGCGGCAGGGCGTCGCGATGATCTTCATCTCGCATCATCTCGACGAGATCTTCGCGGTGTGCGATCGCATCACGGTGCTGCGCGACGGCCAGTACGTCGCGACGACCGACGTCGCGCGCACGGACGTCGAACAGCTCGTGCGGATGATGGTCGGCCGCCGGATCGAAAGCAGCTTTCCGCCGAAGCCCGCGCTGCCGGCCGACGCGCCGGCCGTGCTCGAAGTCGATGCGCTGCAGATCGAGCGCGACGGCCCGGTGAACCGCTTTGCGCTGCGGGCCGGCGAGATCCTCGGCTTTGCCGGGCTCGTCGGTTCGGGCCGCACGGAAACCGCGCTCGCGGTAATCGGCGCGACGCGAGCGCACCGCAAGGACGTGCGCGTGCGCGGCGCGGCGGCGAAGCTCGGCGATCCGGCCGACGCGCTGCGCGCGGGCATCGGCATCCTGCCGGAAAGCCGCAAGACGGAAGGGCTCGTCACGTCGTTCTCGATCCGCGACAACATCTCGCTGAACAACCTCGGCAAGTATCGGTCGATGCGCTGGCTGATCGACCGCCGCGGCGAGGCGCGCGCGACGCACGACGTGATGCGACGCGTCGGCGTGAAGGCGCCGTCGATCCACACCGAGGTCGCGACGTTGTCCGGCGGCAACCAGCAGAAGGTCGTGATCGCGCGCTGGCTGAACCATCACACGTCGGTGCTGATCTTCGACGAGCCGACGCGCGGCATCGACGTCGGCGCGAAAGCGGAAATCTACGGGCTGATGCGCGAACTCACCGCGCGCGGCTACGCCATCATCATGATCTCGTCCGAGCTGCCGGAAATCGTCGGCATGTGCGATCGCGTCGCCGTGTTCCGGCAGGGCCGCATCGAGGCGACGCTCGAAGGCGACGAGATCGATCCCGACACGGTCATGACCCATGCCACGGCCGGCACGCGAGGAGCGACCCATGAACCTGCCTGATTCTTCTTCCACGCCCTCCACGACGCTCGCGGCCAACGCCGGAAACGGCGATTCGCCGCCACGCGCGATGTGGGCGCAGTTGCGGCGCTCGACGCTGTTCTATCCGCTCGTCGGCCTCGTCGTCGTGTGCATCGCGATGATGATCGCGAGCCCGAGCTTCTTGTCCGCCGCGAACCTCGAGAACGTGCTGCGCCAGGTGTCGATCAACGCGATCATCGCGGTCGGCATGACCTGCGTGATCCTGACGGGCGGGATCGACCTGTCGGTCGGCTCGGTGATGGCGCTGTCGGGCACGCTTGCAGCCGGGCTGATGGTCGCGGGCGTCAACGCGGTCGCCGCGCTCGCGATCGGTATTGCAGTCGGCTTCGGGTTCGGCTTCCTGAACGGCGTGTTCGTCGCGTTCGCGGGGATGCCGCCGATCATCGTCACGCTCGCGACGATGGGCATCGCGCGCGGCCTCGCGCTGATCTACACGGGCGGTTATCCGATCGACGGGCTGCCCGACTGGGTTGCGTTCTTCGGCAGCGGCAAGGTGCTCGGCATCCAGGCGCCCGTGCTGATCATGCTGGTGGTCTACGCGATCGCGTGGCTGCTGCTCGATCGGATGCCGTTCGGCCGCTACGTGTATGCGATCGGCGGCAACGAGCAGGCGACGCGGCTTACCGGCGTGCGCGTGGCACGCGTGAAGCTGATCGTCTACACGCTGGCCGGGCTCACGTCGGCGCTCGCCGCGATCGTGCTGACGGGCCGGCTGATGAGCGGGCAGCCGAACGCGGGCGTGGGCTTCGAACTCGACGCGATCGCGGCCGTCGTGATGGGCGGCACGTCGATCTCCGGCGGGCGCGGCGCGATCCTCGGCACGCTGGTCGGTGCGCTGCTGCTCGGCGTGCTCAACAACGGGCTGAACATGATCGGCGTGAACCCGTATGTGCAGAACGTGATCAAGGGCGGAATCATCCTGCTCGCGATCTATATCAGCCGAGAACGATCGCGTTGACGCGTGATCGATCAGACATCCGAATCATCAACGAAAGAGACAACTCATGACGACACCCGAAGCCCAGCCGCGGATGACCGCGGTCGTCTGCCACGGCCCCGAGGACTATCGCGTCGAACAGGTCGCGAAGCCGCGCCCCGGCGCGAATGAGCTCGTGATCCGCATCGCCGCGTGCGGGATCTGCGCGAGCGACTGCAAGTGCTATACGGGCGCGAAGATGTTCTGGGGCGGCCCGAACCCGTGGGTGAAGGCGCCCGTGATTCCCGGCCATGAATTTTTCGGCCATGTCGAAGCGCTCGGCGACCGCGCGGCCGAGCATTTCGGCGTGGCGTTGGGCGATCGCGTGATCGCCGAGCAGATCGTGCCGTGCGGCAAGTGCCGCTATTGCAAGTCGGGGCAGTACTGGATGTGCGAAGTGCACAACATCTTCGGCTTCCAGCGCGAGGTCGCCGACGGCGGGATGGCCGAATACATGCGCATTCCGCCGACCGCGATCGTCCACAAGATTCCGCTCGGCGTATCGCTCGAAGATGCCGCGATCATCGAGCCGCTGTCGTGCGCGATCCATACGGTGAACCGCGGCGACGTCCAGCTCGACGACGTCGTCGTGATCGCGGGCGCGGGCCCGCTCGGGCTGATGATGACGCAGGTCGCACACCTGAAGACGCCGAAGAAACTCGTCGTGATCGACCTGATCGACGAACGGCTCGAACTCGCGCGCGAGTTCGGCGCCGACGTGACGATCAACCCGCAGCGTGACGATGCACGCGAGATCGTCCGCGCGCTGACCGACGGCTACGGCTGCGACGTGTACATCGAGACGACCGGCGCGCCGGTCGGCGTGAACCAGGGGCTCGACCTGATCCGCAAGCTCGGCCGCTTCGTCGAATTCAGCGTGTTCGGCGAGGACGCGACCGTCGACTGGTCGATCATCGGCGATCGCAAGGAGCTCGATGTGCGCGGCGCGCACCTCGGGCCATACTGCTATCCGGTCGCGATCGACCTGCTCGCGCGCGGGCTCGTCACGTCGAAAGGCATCGTCACGCACGGTTTCGCGCTCGAGGACTGGGACGACGCGATCCGCGTCGCGAAATCGCCCGAATCGATCAAGGTGCTGCTGAAGCCGGCCCGTTGACGGCCGGTGTGCACCTCACCGGAGACATCATGGAATACGTGATAGGCGTCGATATCGGCACGCAGAGCACCAAGGCGCTGCTCGTCGACCGGCACGGCACGATCGTCGCGCGGCGCTCGGCCGGCTACCAGCCCGACACGCCGCGCCCGCTGTGGGCCGAGCAGTGGCCGCAGGTGTGGTTCGACGCGGTGCTCGAATGCGTCGCGGGCTGCGTGAGCGACGCGCGCGCGCAGGGCGTGCCGGCCGACGCGATCCGCGCGCTGTGCGTGAGCAGCCTGTACGGCGGCTCGGGTATTCCGGTCGACAGCGACATGCGGCCGCTGCATCCGTGCCTGATCTGGATGGACCGGCGCGCGACCGCGCAAGTCGATTGGGTCGGCGAGCACGTGAACGTCGAGCGGCTGCGCGTGATCACGGGCAACGGCGTCGACAGCTACTACGGCTTCACGAAGATGCTGTGGCTGCGCGACCAGCGGCCGGACGTGTGGGCGAACGTGCGCTATTTCCTGCCGCCGAACGCGTACGTGATCTACCTGCTGACCGGCGAGGTCGCGGTCGATCACAGCTCGGCCGGCAATATCGGCGGCGTGTACGACGTCGCGCGCCGCGAGTGGTCCGACGACGCGCTCGACATGCTCGGCATTCCGGCGACGATGATGCCCGAGCGGCTCGTCGATTCGACGGAGATCGTCGGCGGGCTGCTGTCGCAGTGGACCGAGCAGCTCGGGCTGCCGGCCGGCACGCCCGTGGTCGCGGGCGGCGTCGATGCGGCCGTCGCGACCTTCGCGGCCGGCGCGACGCGCATCGGGCAGCATGTCGCGATGATCGGCACCAGCATGTGCTGGGGCTACGTGAACCGGCACGTCGATGCGCGGCACGGGCTCGTCAGCATGCCGCACGTGTTCGACGGGCAGCGCGACCTGTACGTGTTCGGCGGTGCGATCACGGCCGGCGCGTCGGTCGCGTGGTTTCGCGACCAGTTCTGTCATGCGGAAATCGATGCGGCGCGCGTGCTGCCGCACGGCGATCCGCACGTGCTGCTCGAGGAGGCGGCCGAACGCGTGCCGGCCGGTGCCGACGGCGTGCTGTTCCTGCCGTACCTGATGGGCGAGCGCAGCCCGGTGTGGGATGCGAAGGCGAGCGGCGCATTCGTCGGGCTGAGTCTCGCGCATACGCGGGCGCACCTTTATCGCGCGGTGCTCGAAGGTATCGCGTTCGCATTGCGACACAACATCGAGGCCGGCCGCCGCGGGGCGGTGGCGCTGGACGACCGGCTGATCGTCGTCGGCGGGGCCGCGCATTCGGCGCTGTGGATGCAGATCATCGCGGACGTGACGGGCTTTCCGGTGTGGACGATCGAGCAGGACGTCGAAGCGGCGATGGGCGCCGCGCTGCTCGCGGGTGTCGGGGCAGGGCTCGTGTCGCACGGCGACGCGCAGGGCGGTTGGGTCACGCTTGTCGAGCGCGCGCGACCCGATGCCGAACGCGCGAAAGCGTATGCGGCGCGCTTCGCGCTCTATACGGCGCTGTATCCGGCACTCAAGCCGATCATGCACGAGCTGCATACGCCATCATGAAGACACGATTCGATTTCAGCGGTTCGCGGATGCTCGTCACGGGTGCATCGAGCGGCATCGGGCGCGCATGCGCGGTTGCGCTGACGCAGGCGGGCGCGCAGGTCGTCGCGGCAGGGCGTGACATGGCCGCCCTCGATGCACTGGCCGGCGAGACTGCATGCGATACGTTGCGCATCGATGTCGGCGGCGACGAACACGCGATCGATGCCGCGCTCGCCGCGCACGATGCGTTCGACGGCCTCGTCAATTGCGCGGGGATCGCGTCGCTCGAACCGGCGCTCGAGGTCAGCGCCCAGCATTTCGACCGCGTGATGGCCGTCAATGCGCGCGGCGCGGCACTCGTGGCGCGGGCGGTTGCACGGAAGATGATCGTGCGCGACGGACGCGGCGCCACGCATGCGCGGGGCAGCATCGTCAACGTATCGAGCCAGGCCGCGCTCGTCGGCTTGCCCGCGCATCTGAGCTATTGTGCGTCGAAGGCGGCGATGGACGCGATCACGCGCGTGCTGTGCATCGAACTCGGGCCGCACGGCATTCGTGTGAACAGCGCGAACCCGACCGTCACGCTCACGCCGATGGCGCGGTTCGCGTGGAGCGAACCGGAGAAGCGCGCGCCGATGCTGGCGGCGATTCCGCTCGGGCGATTTGCGGAGCCGGACGAGGTCGTCGAGCCGATCCTGTTTTTGCTGAGCGATGCGGCGTCGATGATCAGTGGCGTGTCGCTGCCGATCGACGGCGGGTATACGGCGCGATAGGCCAAGTCATGCGGTGACGGGTGATGGGTGACGGGCGGCCGGCTGCCGTCGACCGCGCATGACGGGAAATAGGGGCGAATGTGCGGAATGGCCGACGTGCGGCTAGACCGGGTCTTTGCTCGGCGGTCCGTCCGGTTGCTGCGGGTTGTCGTGGTGATGACCCGGCGGCGACGACAGCGGGTCGTCTTCCGGATCGCGGTTCGGGTCGGCCGGTGGCTCGGGCGTCGGGGTCGTGTGGTCGGTCATGGAGGGCTCGTGCAATGCGTGACGGCGGCGGCGCGGAGGGTGCGCCTCGTCTCCGTTATAGGCAATCGGGCGAGCGTTTGCAGCGGGATTCTTGCGGCGGGTTGTCGGCCGTCGGTGAAATCCGTGAATCGGCGATCGTCGATCGTCGAGCGGGATCCTGTAATGCCATGCGTTGCGTGGTCCGCGCGATCGCGGTCAGCGCAGATCCTGCGGCGTGTCGACATCGCGCAGGATGCCGGGATCGTTGACGTCGAGCAGTGTCACCGGCGCGCTGGCGAACAGCGCACGGGCGCCCGTGTCGCCGTCGAGGGCGGCGAGCGCATCGAAGTGGTGCGCGGCGAAGCCGACCGGATGGCCGCGCATGCCGCGATGCGCGGGCGCGACGATCGACGTGTTGTCGGTGTCGAGCGCGCGCGTGACGGCTTCGTAGGTCGATGGCGCGATCCACGGCATGTCGCCGAGCGCGACGAGCCAGCCGTTCGATTCGGGCGTGGCGCGCACGCCGGCCGCGAGGCTCGCGCCCATGCCGCGCAACGCATCGGGCGCATAGACGACCTGGCAACCGGCTTCGTTCAGCAGAATCGCGAGTTTTTCGGCGCCGGGACGCACGACGGCGATCACGTCGGCCGTGGCTGCCGCGAGACGGTGGGCGGCCGCGACCGCGACCGGCGTGCCGTCGGGAAGCCGCGCGAGCAGCTTGCTGTGCAGGCCGCTTGGATCGAAGCGTTGACCGAGACCGCCGGCGAGCAGGACGCCGGTGACGAGTGACGCATAGGACATCGGCGCGGGGGGAGTGAGACAGGTGCTGCGATTGTGCGGGAGCGGGCGGGGATCGGCAAGTGAGGATGTTACCGAGTCGCGCCCGTCAGGTCGGAAAGACTGTCATCGCGCACCTTCGTCGAGCATGTTTTCCTCGACGGGGCCGTAAATCGCGTGCGATTCACGCTGCATGACGGCCCAATAGCGATCGCCGAACGACCAGTGCCACCATTCGGACGGGTAATTCGTGAAGCCGGTGCCGGTCAGCACGGCGATCAGTACGTGGCGGTTTCGCAGTGCGGGCGTGCCCGGTTGTACCTGCAAGTTATGGTCGATCTGGTCAGACGAATCGCCAACATGTCGGAGTTGGCGTGGGCGTGCGATGTGGATTGGCCTGCGGCTGCGCGACGCTTACCAGAGCGTCTTCACGTGCGCGTAAGCGCGGATTTTTTCGTCGCGGGTGACGAGCGGTGCGCCGAGCCGCCGCGCGGTGGCGACGATCATGCGGTCGGCCGGATCCTTGTGGAACGTGCCGGGCAGCGCAGTGGACTTCGCGGCGATGTCGGCATCGACGGGCACGAAGCGCATGCCGTCGATCTGCGCGACGGTGGCGAGCCATGCGTCGACTTCCATCGTCAGTGCGAGGCGTTCGTTGCGCACGAGCATCGCAATCTCCCACGCGGAGATCGCGGATGCCGCGAGTGCGCCTTCGCTGCGCGCGCGATCGATCGCGCTTCGCGCTTTCTTGCTGAGCGAAGGATCGCCCGCCACCCACCACACCAATGCATGCGTATCCAGCACGATCACCGCGACGCCTCCCAATCATCTTCCGCAATCGGATCGACAGGATTGTCGTAGCGCATGACCGAGCCGCGCAATATGTCCAACGGCTGGGCCTCGCGTGCGTGATATGGCCGGATCTCGAGCGTCGGCTTGCCGTGATCGGTGACGATCAGGCTTTCGCCCGACGACTCGACGAGCCGGAAGTATTCGAGTGCGCGAGCCTTGAATTCGGATTTCGAAACGGGAGCGTGCGGCATCATGATATGGACCTGGTCATGTGACGATGGTCATTTTATGGCGGTGCGGCGGAGGAAGGCAAGTCGCGAAGGTCGGGCGTCACCGGATGCATGCAAAGCGCGACAGGGTGCGTCGATACCGAGGGGCGGAAGATGCTGCCCGCCTTGCTTGCATGCTTGCCGTGACCTAGATTTTTTCTATCCGGGTTCTCAGGCGGGAGGGACGCCATGGAACTGAGCGTAGAACGTGTCGATGTCTGGGCGGCGAACATCGACGACAAGCCGGGCGGCCTCGCGACAGTATTAGGCGCCCTGCGGACTGCCGGTGCAGACTTGCAGTTCATCGTCGCACGCCGCACATCGGAGGCGCCGGGCAAGGGCGTCGTGTTTGTCGCGCCGCTGCAGGGAGACGCTGTGATTCGCGCGGCCACGCAGGTGGGGTTCAGCGTCACCCCGAGCGTTCACTCCGTCCGCGTAATGGGTCTGGATCAAATGGGCATCATCGGGCAACTGACCCAGATGCTCGCGGACGGCGCGATCAATCTCCGTGGCGTGTCGGCCGCCGTGCTGGGTTCCCAGTTCATTGCCTATTTCGCGGTCGATTCGGTGGACGATGCAGACAAGGCGATCGATATCCTGCAGCGGGCATAAGGCGGCTGCGTTGGACGGTGGACTGGTTTGGCCGGAAGGGGCATGCGGTTCAGGAGGTTGCGGGGCCCCGCCGGATGGCTCACGCATCCGCCCACCGTCTCAGCAGGTTGTGATAGATCCCGGTGAGCGCGATCACGCCCGGGTCGTGCGCACCTTTGTCCGCGGAGAGCTGCTGAATCTGCGTATCGAGTTGGAACAGCAGCGTGCGATCGGCATCGTCGCGCACCATGCTCTGGATCCAGAAGAACGATGCGACGCGCTCGCCGCGCGTAACGGGCGTCACGTGATGCAGGCTCGACGCCGGATACAGCACGAGATCGCCGGCCGGCAGCTTCGCGCGATGCACGCCATACGTATCCTCGACACACAGCTCGCCGCCGTCGTACGCATCGGGTTCCTCGAGAAACAGCGTCGCCGACAGATCGCTGCGCACGCGGAAATCCGTGCCGCGCAGCAGCCGGATCGCATTGTCGACGTGCGTGCCGAACGTCTCGCCGCCTTCATAGCGGTTGAACAGCGGCGGAAACACCTTGAGCGGCAGCGCCGCCGAAAAGAACAGCGGATGGCGCGCGAGCGCGTCCTGGATCGCGTCGCCCACCGCGCGCGCAGCCGGCGAGCCTTCCGGCAACTGCCGGTTGCGTTTGGCAAGCGCCGATTGCGCGCCGGACGTCGCGTTGCCGTCGACCCATTCGGCCGCATCGAGCAGGTCGCGGCATTGCGCGACCTGCGGCTTGGTCAATACGCCGGGGATATGAAGCATCATGATGCGGATTCCATTGCGTGCGACGCCAGTGGCAGCGCCGCCGAGCGAAACGCGTCGATCGGCGACGACGCGAGATACGCGCGCATCTTCGCGATGAACGCGGGCGTCGCGGTGGCCGGCACGCGCGCGAGCCAGACGAGCGCTTCGTCGATGCGCCCGCGCTCGGCGAGCAGCCGCGCAAAGTTGAACTGGCCGCGGAAGTCGCCGGCAACGGCTGCGCGGCGATAGTGGTCGAACGCGGCGTCGTGGTCGACTGGCACGGCCCAGCCGTCCTCATAGAAGCCGCCGATCAGGTTGATCGATTTCGCATGGCCGAGCGCGGCCGCGCGGCGGAACCAGTCGAGCGCGTCGGCGCGGTTCTCGTCGACGCCGTTTCCGAGCGCGAGCGCCGTCGCGTAGTTGTACATGCCCCAGTCGAGCCCCGCCTGCGCGGCGAGCCGGTACCAGTACACGGCGACCGGCGCGCACGCGGCCGTGCCCCAGCCGAACTCGTAGCAGCGGCCGAGCATGTTCATCGCCATCGGATGACCGGCCCGCGCGGCGTGCCGGAACCAGCCGAACG
Source organism: Burkholderia sp. BKH01 (assembly GCF_025685725.1). NCBI lineage: Bacteria > Pseudomonadati > Pseudomonadota > Betaproteobacteria > Burkholderiales > Burkholderiaceae > Burkholderia > Burkholderia sp. BKH01. Next base: position 20,486 of record NZ_JAOTQT010000024.1, read on the forward strand.
CGGCAGCCGGATCGCGCGCGACGCCATGGCCGTCGAGCAGGTACTGCCCGTAGACGGCCTGCGCATCGACGATGCCGTGGTCGGCCGCCGCCGCGACCCACGCGGCGGCGCGCTCGGGCGGCCCGGCCAGGATATCGGCGAACTCGCGCGGCGATACCGACGCGAGCGCCTTCAGCGACACGGCCTCCATCGATCAGTAGCGCGCGTTCAGCGTGACGAACGCCGAGCGGCCCGGTGCGATCGACGCGTAGTGTGCCGGATACGCCTGATCGAAGTACGTGCGGTTGAACAGGTTGTTCACGTTCAGCTGCAGATCGAGCTTCTTGTTGATCCGGTACTGCGCCATCGCATCGAAGCGCCAGTACGACGGCACGGCGCGCTGGTTTGCGGGATCGCCGAATACTTCCGACATGTAGAACGCGCCGCCGCCGACCGTGAACTTCGGCGTCACGTCGTAGTTCGACCACATCGTGAGGCTGTGCTTCGGCGTGTTCGGGAAGCGGTTGCCGTTGTTCGCCGCGTCCTTGCCGTTGTCGCGCAGCGCGCTCTTCATGTACGTGTAGCCGCCGAATACCTGCCACTGCTTCGTGATCTGCCCTGCGACGCCGAGCTCGAGACCCTGCACGCGCTTGTTGCCGACCATCGCGTACTGGTTGTTCGGCAGCGTCACGCGCGCGTTCGTCGTGTCGATCTGGAACAGCGCGGCGGTCAGCGCGAGCTTGTCGTTCAGCACGTTCCACTTGGTGCCGAGCTCGATGCTGCGGTTTTTTTCCGGGGCCATCTGGTCTGCGTTCGGGCCAACGCCACCGCGGCCCGGCGTGAGCGACTGCGTCTCGCTGCCTTCGCCGAGCAGCATGCCGGCCGGCGTCGATGACGTCGCATACGACGCGTAGATGCTGCCGTTTTGCGCGGGCTTGAATACGAGGCCGGCCTGCCAGTTCACGAGCGTGTCGTCGCGCGTATAGGTTTTACTGCCGTTGGCCTTGGTGTCGGTGAAGCGGGTCGAGTAGTCGTCGACGCGCACGCCGGCATTGACCTGCCAGCGCGGCGTGATCTCGATCGTGTCGAAGCCGTAGATCGATTTCGTCGTGGTGCGCGCATGCGCGTAGTCGTTGTTGCGCGTGATCGAACCGGCCCATGGATCGTTCGGGTTCGGCGACCACAGGCTCGTGCAGTTGTAGCCCGACGCCGCGCCGATGCCTTTCTGGCAGATATTGCCCTTATCCGTCGCGACGTTGTACGTGTCGCGCTTGCCCCATTCGCGTGTCAGCTCGATGCCGGTCGTGAAGCTGTGCTTGAACGGGCCGGTGCGGAATTCGCCGAACAGCTCGGTCAGGTTCGCGATGCTGTTGATCGAGCTGTTGCGGTTGTTGTTGCGGCGCCAGACCTTGCCGTTGACCACGTTGCCCTGGCTGTCATCAGGCTGCGTCCAGATGTAGTCCTGCGTCGATTCCGTGTAACGCGTTGTGTTGCGGATCGTCAGCGACGACGTGATGTCGTGCTCGATCTTGATCGTGCTGATGTCCGACGTGGTCTTGCGGAAGTCGCGGTCGATCAGCCCGTAGAAGTTGTGGCGATCGACGGGCGCCGGGCCGTCGGTGACGCCCTTCGGGATGTTGAAGCCGTAGACGTACGGGATGCCGCCGTCCGGCATGTCGTCGGTCGACAGGTGGTAGTAGCTCGCGGTCACGCGCGTCGGCGTGCCGAGGCCGAATGCGATGGACGGCGCGACGCCCCAGCGCTCGTTGTTGACGGCGTCGCGGCCGGCGACGTCGTTGTTGTGGCTCATCAGGTTCAGGCGGAACGCGGCGTGATCGGCGAACTGCCAGTTGCCGTCGGCCGTGAAGCGGCGATAGCGGTCGGTGCCGACCCCCGCGCTCGCGCTGGCCGTCGTGCCGAGGTGCGGGGCCTTCGTGATCAGGTTGATGCTGCCGCCGGCGCCGCCGCGGCCGCCGTACGCGCCGTCGGAACCCTTGGTGATCTCGACGCGCTCGGTATTGAAGATCTCGCGCGTCGTGGCGCCCGTGTCGCGCATGCCGTCGACGAACATGCTGCCCTGCGTGTCGTAGCCACGGATGAACGGACGGTCGCCGAGCGGGTTGCCGCCTTCACCGGCGCCGAACGTGATGCCGGGCACGGTGCGCAGCGCTTCGGTCAGCGTCGATGCGCCGCTGTTCCGGATCAGTTCCTGCGGGATCACGGTGACGGATTTCGGCGTGTCGACGAGCGGCGCGGTGAATTTCGCGGAAGCGGAAAAGTCGGCCTTGTAGCTGTGCTCGGTCTTGCCCTGGATCTCGATCGGCGCGAGATGGCCTTCGGTGCTGGACGGGGGGGGCGGCGGCGCGCCGTCGGCGAATGCGGGGCTCGCGGCGAGCACGCTGCACAGGGTGGTGAATTTGCCGAGCTTCAACTCGTCGGAACGGGACTTCATGGTGCGCTTGGACCTCGCGATGTGGCCCCGGAGGCGGTGTGCTGCGGAAATGTGCATGCCGCCGGGAATTATTACGATTTGTTTTCAGCCGGCATTCTATGTAATTTTTTGTTGAATGAGAAGCGTTCTTGTTATCAATTAAAAGGTAAGTGTTGACGAATGTTACGGGGTGGGTGGGCGGGGGATGATGGCCGATTGGCCGAGTGTGACGGGATCTTCGGGCGGGCTAGAGTGGGCGCGGTAGCACCCGGTCGCCAGCCTCCATAAACTGCGCTGAAATTGAAAACGCGCCGTGCAACACGGCGCGTTCTGCGTCAGGCAAGCGCGCCCGGCCCATGAAGCGATGGCAGGCGGGCGCGAGCCCCCCGGTGCGGCTCAATCGACTCCGTGAAACACCGCGTCCTCCGGCCCGAGGTATGCCGGCGGGCGCCACGTCGCGTCGCGCATCGAATGCTGCACAAGATTCTCGACGCCGAGCAGCACCGCGAAGATCGCCATCCGCACCGGAATGCCGTTGTCGGTCTGCCGGAAGATCGCGAGACGCGGGTCGCGGTTCAGGTCGACCGACAGGTCGTTTGCGCCGGGCCGGCTGTCGCGCGGCAGCGGGTGCATGATCAGCGTGTCGGGCTTGCAGACCGAGTCGACGAGCGCCTGATTGATCTGGAAATCCGGCGTGTAGCCTTCGAACGACTCGTCGGTGAAGCGCTCTTTCTGGATCCGCGTCGCGTAGACGACGTCCGCGCCGCGCAGCCCGGCCGCGAGATCGGTCGTCTGTTCGACCACATGGCCGTTCGTCGAGATCTGGTCGACGATGTACGCCGGCATCTCGAGCATCGGCGGCGACACGAGCGTGAACTTGAGTCCGCGGTACAGCGCGAGCAGCTTGACGAGCGAGTGCACGGTGCGGCCGTACTTGAGATCGCCGACCAGCGCGATGTGCGCGCCGTCGACGATCTTGCCGAGCCGCGAGAACTCGCGCTGGATCGTATAGAGATCGAGCAGCGCCTGGCTCGGGTGCTCGCCGGGGCCGTCGCCGCCGTTGATCACGGGCAGGTTGGTCGCGCGCGCGAACTCGGCCACCGAGCCTTTCTCCGGGTGGCGGATCACGAGCGCGTCGACGTAGCCGGCCATCACGCGGCTCGTGTCGTAGATCGATTCACCCTTGGCCATCGACGAGAACGTGAAGCCCGTCGTGTCGCACACCGAGCCGCCGAGCCGGCAGAACGCCGCGCCGAACGACACGCGCGTCCGCGTGCTGGCCTCGAAGAACAGGTTGCCGAGCACGGCGCCTTCCAGCACGCGCGAAATCTTGTGGCGCCGCGCGATTGGCTGCATCACGTCGGCCACGCGGAACAGCGCCTCGACCGATTCCCGCGAGAACTGGTCGACCGACAGCAGTTGCGGCTTGCCTTCGAACAGGAACTGCTTCGCGAGCCCCTGGTTGTCTACGCTTTGCGTATAGACTCCACCTTCCGGTGCCGAACGCTCGACGATTTCCGACACGAAGCGCTCGACGATCTCGGGCATCCCGCGCGATTCCTGCGAATCGTCGGGCAGCAGCCAGGTATCCAGCGCGCGCCGGCTGACGCCGATGCGATTGGCGAACGCTTCGCGGGTCATGTTGAGGCGGCGCATCGCGTCGCGGAGGAAGGCTTGCTGGGGAACGGTCATCGGCGGCTCCTGACGGAAAATATACGCGGTGCGTATATTAGTTCGTGGTGCAGTGAAGTCAAGGAAAATCTGCGTGATCGGGCTGTGAGGTGCGTGTGACACTCGACGGGCTCGCACTGGCGCGCGGCGTCCGCCTCCGTATAATCAGGTCAGGCCCCGTGCCCTGCATCGGCAGGGCGCCATGCCGCAAACGATTCGCCCGGTCGGGCTTGTTGATTCGAAGGAGAATGAGAATGACGCGTACGATTGCTGCAATGTTGCTGGTTGTGACCGCTGCGCTCGCCGGTTGCAATACGGTCGCCGGCGTGGGCCAGGACATTTCGAAGGGCGGCCAGGCGATCAGCGATACGGCTGAAAAGGCCAAGTAAGCCGACCGGTTCCGGAATGCAGAAAGCGCCGGGCCGTCCCGCGATTGCGGGACGGCCCGGCGCTTTTTTTGGTTCTTTGCGGAATTTCGTGGATGGTGCTTGCCGACCCAGAGCGGCCGGTCACGCTGCTCGGTAACGGTCGTCAAGCTGAAGATCGAACCGTTGTGACTCATTGATGCGGATAGGATCGCGAGGCGATGGCGCACAACACGGCACGGGCCAAATCATTGCCTCGCAAAGCGGCCAAGTGAGCGCCAGGCAGTAATCCAGCACGAGCCGCCGTCTTCGGCAGACGCTGGGCTCGCGCTCGTTAATGCCGGGCGCCCTCTAGGCCTCGATCGTGATTTTGATGCTGTCCGGCGAGACTCCGAAAGTCTCCGCCAAGCGACGCTTCGCCTCAGTGATAGTGAGGGGCGCTTCAGCCTTCTCCGCGGGCGGCGCTACATCTACTGCCAGCTCCTCCTCTTCCGAAGTCGCGTATGCACGGAACTCGGCAGAGAGTGGGGCTTGTGCGATCGGCGGATAGATGAGGCCAATGCCACCGCCGACATGGCTGGGGGGATGTGAGGCCTCTTTCTGGTAAAGACCGACCCACACACCGCGACCAACGGGAATCCTGTGACCTGCTTTGATCCGAGCAGCATAGCTGCGGTCGAAGCGGGCCCGCACTTCCTCGGCATCGAGAAAATGAACGTTGGCGTTCTGTGGGTTGTGCCGGTCATCGACAGATACTGCCACCACCGCATCCACGTCCGAGAGCGTTACCCACCGTTTGTCCTGCCGGTCGCGCGGGAATGCGATATAGGTGTCCTGGGTCGTCCGGATGCTGACCAGCTTGCTCTCATTTCCGCGCGTGATTCGCCGCACGCTTCCCGCTCCGGCGCCGGGCACGGAATTCACCTCCCACCCTTCCTTCCGCAACGCCTCTTCCCCAATACGAAAAAGAGTGGTCTTCGTCGAGAATTTTTCCGGTGTTTGATAGACGTTCGTCATTTCTTCCCCGTTCCTTTGTTTGAGCGCACGGAAAGGAGTGTAGCACGCCCGGAGCGGAATGCTTGGAAGGAATTTATGTCCAGATCTTTTCCCTCTCCTTCCATGAGGGCGAGTTGGTGTATCGCCTCTTTTCCGTTCGTCCTTCCAGGTAGGCCTTCACACTTCAGTCCCGCTTGCAGGGTTACAGCGCCTGTGTCGAACACCGTGCGGAATTCTGAGCAGAGACGATAGCGCTAGCTCTGGCTGGGCCCAGCTCTGCGCAAACGTTTCAGCCCGTCGGGCCCAGTGATGGGTGTCAACGATCTCAATGACCATGTCGATCGTCCGCGTTTGGCCGATCCCCGACAGTCTGCCCCGCGTTCCCCGGTAATCCACGATGAACATTTTTTTGGACAGCGCGGCGTTGACGCCGGTGGCGTCACGCGCGTTCCACGAACGCGTATCGGCCTTCGACCTTGCGCGGCGTAAACCAGCCGTAGTCGGGGAACATCCGGTTGCGCACGAACCAGACATAACCCACCAGCACCAGCGTGACCGCAAGGCCCGGCAGCGCGGTCGACGGATCGCGTCCGAGCTCGGCGACGGTCTTCGGCAACTGCAGCAGCGACAGCACGATAAACGCGTGATACGCGCCGACGCGATGAGTCGCAAAGCCCCAGATGAACAGCAGCGACAGCGGCACGGTCAGCGCGAGGAACACGACGACAAGGCCATTGCCGAGCGCGCCCGACACGCCAAGGTCGCCGGCAGCGGCGGAAAAGTAATAGGCGAGCACGAGGCTGATCGCCAACTGGAGGATGCCGAGCGCGACCAGGATCCAGGTGTGCACCTTGTTCTTGCGACAGCGTTCCGGATCGGGCCGCGACGCGATCAGGCCTGCGATCACGCGATCCTTGAGCCCCTGTCCGGACAGCTCGGCCAGCACGTCGGCCTTCCTCGTTCCCGCGGACAGCAGCACCGCGATTCTTGTTTTGGCGTCCTTCCTGTTCATTGCTTGGCGGTTTGTTGTCAGATGGTTGTCAAAGGTTCCGGCCACGCGAATATTGCATCTTGCGTGATGGTGCGCAACGGTTTTGCGGCGCGCGGACACATTCCTACAGTCGCCGGCGGCTTTGCGAGAGTAGGGGGATCGACCGGCCATGTCACGGAAATGCGCGGCCGTCGTTTTTGCATGAGCGCGGGTTCGGGTCAGTCGGCGGCGGTTTGCGCCGACGGCGCGGGGCTTGCAGGCTGTATCGAGTTCGCCGGCGTCGCATCGCGCGTGGTGATGTGCGCGGGCGGTTCGCGCCGCCGCGTCGCACCGACGAGCATGCCCGCGACGACGAGCGCGATGCCGACGACACGCGTGCCGGTCAGCGTCTCGCCGAACAGCGCGACCGCGAACAGCACGGCCGAGACCGGCGCGACCGCCGTGAACAGCGCGGCCTCGGTGCCGCTCGTGCGCGCGGAGCCGGCATACCAGCACAGGTAGCCGAGTACGGTCGGCACCAGTGCGTAGTAGGCGATCGCCGATACGGCGCCGACGGTCCAGCCGGTTGCCGCCGCGCGCCATTCGAACGCGGCCGGCACGACGGCGAGCACGAAGCCGAGGCCCGACATCGCGGTGGACAGCGCGAGCGGCGGCATCGGTGCGGCAAGCCGCCGGTTGAGCAGGATGAAGACGGCTTCGCACGCGACGGCGGCCAGCACCAGCGCATCGCCGACAAGCGTCTGGAGCGACGGCATGGCCTGGCCGGGCGCGAACGTGACGAACAGCACGCCGCCCGTGGCGAGCGCGGCGGCCAGCCAGTCGCGCGGCGTCTGCCGCTCGCGCAGCACGACAGCCGCGATCAGCGTCGACATTGCTGGCAGCGTGCCGAGCATCACACCCGCATCGAGCGGCGACGACAGCTTCGTGCCGCTGATCAGGAGCACCGTATAACCGACGCCGCCCGCCGCGGCCTGGATGACGAGCAGCACGGCGTCGCGTGGGGAAATGCGCGGCCAGCGCATTCGCTGCGCGCGCATCAGCGCGAACAGCAGCGGTGTCGCGATCAGGAAGCGCAGCGCCGTGGCCGCGAATGGCGGCAGGCCGCCGGCCGCGAGACGGCTCGCGATGACGGTGCTGCCGACGCCCACCATCGCGGCGGCGAGATAGAGATAGCCAATCAGTCGTGTCTTCATGCGCCGCATCGTCGCGTACGGCGACGGTGCGCGTCTTGAACGAAATTGCAACGGGCGCGAGGGGATGTCGAGTGCGGTGCGCGGAGCCTGGCGTGCAGGTGTCAGCGGCAGTCAGCAACATCGACAGCCGCTGCGGTCCTCGACGTGGCAGCCACCTATAACGCGGCGCACCCGATGGCCTTTCGGTGGAACGACGTCGGCGTCAACCGGCCTGCGTAAACCGCCCCGGCGTGATGCCGAACTGGCGCGCGAATGCGCGCGTCAAGTGGCTCTGATCGGCAAAACCGGCTTCGGCCGCGGCGTCCGCGATCGGCAGGCCGCTGGCGAGCAGCGTGCGCGCCAGCCGCGCGCGCGACTGGATCAGGTAGGCATGCGGCGTGATGCCGAGTTCGCGCGCAAACCCGCGCAGCAACTGGAAGCGGCTCACGCCGCTCAAATTGGCCAGTTCGGCGAGCGAAACAGGCGCGGCTGGCGCCGCGTCGAGCCGTTCGCGGGCGACACGAATCGCCGGCGCGACGCCGGCCGCCGGCAGCGTGCGGTTCGCGTGCCGGGCGAGCAACCCCGCGACGAGCATCACGAGCGCCTCGTCGCGGGCGAGCGGCTGGGTTTCCCCGGCGACGATGCGCGCATGCAACCGGCCGACGGCGGCCGTGAGCCGCGCGTCGCGCACCGCCGGATGCGCAAGCTCGACGCCGCCGAGGCCTTCTTCCGCCGCGACGCCCGCGACCAGCGAGGGCGCGAGGTACAGCATCCGCCAGCGCCGGCCCGTGCCGGCATCGAGCGGCGAGCCGTCGTGCATTTCGCCGGGGTTGACCATGATCGCGTCGCCGGCCAGCGCGTCGACTTGCCCGCGGCCGCTCCACGACCGGTGCGCGCCGCTGACGATCACGCCGACCCCGAATTCGTCATGCGCGTGGCGCGGAAACGCGCGGTCGGATTCGAGGCTGATCGCCTCGATGCCTTCGCTGGTCCGTCGGTAGTGGGTGACACGGTGCATGTGCGCTCCTCGCGCCGGGTGCAGCGCGGATCACGTGCACTTTAACGCGTTCCGCCGCCGCGCGCCCTTCATCCTTTTGGCCGATACCGCGCGGCGCGCGCAGCCCGCACCATGTACACATGAGCAGCGTATACGGCCCGCCGGGCCTGAAGCTGCGCGGGAGGCGGCAGGTGGAACGACAGGATCCGGTATTCATTCAGGTTGGCGCCCTCGCGGACGGCTTCGCGCCGAAAGCGAACATCCTCGCGCCCGTCGACGCGCTCGCGGGGCGTACGCTGGCGCTCGGCGATGCATCGGGCGCGTGGCGCGTCTATGCGTTCGAGCCGGGCGCGCTGCAGTGGCGCGACGCGGCGACCGGCACGGGCGGCCGCGAGCCGTGCCGCGTCACGCGGCTGCGCGACGCTCTGTACTTCGTCGACTACATCGACACGGCCGCCCGCGCGACGTCGGTCAGTCTCGTGATCGATCTCGACAGCGGCGTATGGACGTCGGTCGTCGGCGTGCTGCCGACCGAAGCCGACACGCGCATCGACGCGTTCACGCGCGTCGCGCGCGGGCTGCCGCTGACGGCCGTCGACGCGGCGTTCCGGCACGGCACGCTCGGCGGTCACGCACGGCCGGGGCCGCTGCACGGGCCGACGCGCGAACTGATCGGCAAGCGGACGATGTACCGCTACAGCCCGACCGAATGCTACGAGCACATCTACCTGAACGAGAACTTCTACGCGTGGCAGTGCCTGCAGGGCGTCGAAGGCGGGCTGGCCGATGTCGATCGCTGCCATTGCTTCAGGATCGCCAACGAGCTGTATCTGTTCGTGTGGCGCGAAAAGGTGGTGCCGACGCTCGGCGTCGTGCTGATCGACCTCGCGCAGCGCAAGACCGACGGCAAGATCTTCGGCTACCAGGGCGGTGATTTCGGCACGCTGTCGAATTTCCAGATCGGCGCCCACGCGCAGGTGCTGAATGAAACCGTGCATCCGCTCGGCGGCGAGGCGCAGCGATGAATGCCGTGCCGGGCAGCGGCCGCCTGCGTGCGGATTTCAGCGGGCGTGTCGTGCTCGTCACGGGCGCCGCGCAAGGGATCGGCGCGGCGATCGCGCGCCGTTTCGCGGAATCCGACGCGTTCGTCGCGCTCGCCGACCTGAACGGCGAGGCCGCCGCCGAGCAGGCCGATGCGCTTGCCGGCGCGGGCGGCGCGGCGCGTGCGTATCGGGTGGATGCCGCCAGCCGCGACGAACTGTGCGCGCTGGTCGCGGCGGTCGAGCGCGACGGCGGCCGGCTTGATGTCGTCGTCCACAATGCCGCGTATTTTCCGCTGACGCCGTTCGCGCAGATCGACGAGCCGACGCTCGAGCGGACGCTGTCGGTCAACCTGTCGGCGCTGTTCTGGCTCGCGCAGGCCGCGTTGCCCGCATTCGAGCGCGTGGGGGGCGGGCGGCTGCTCGTCACGTCGTCGGTGACGGGGCCGCGCGTCGCCTATCCGGGGCTCGCGCACTACGCGGCGTCGAAGGCCGGCGTGAACGGCTTCATTCGCGCGGCGGCGCTGGAGCTTGCGCGCCGCAACGTGACGGTCAACGGTGTCGAGCCGGGGATGATTCGCACGCCGGCGGCCGGCAATCTCGGCGACGCGTCGGTCGCGGCGCAGATCGCGCGCGACATTCCGCTCGCGCGGATGGGCGAACCGGAGGACATCGCGAACGCGATGCTGTTTCTCGCCTCGGCCGATGCTGCGTACATCACCGGGCAGACGATCGTCGTCGACGGCGGCGCGACCTTGCCGGAGAGCGGCGCGGTGCTGGGGGACGTGTGACGGCGGAGTCGAACCGGCATCCGATGTGGCCGTGGCGCGATCGCGGCCGGCACGGTTCTGCGGCGGCGCGATCGTCGGCCCCGCCGCACATCGCCGCGACTACAGCCAGCCGTTGCGGATGAACTCGACGATCGAATAGCGGCGGTTCTCGAGATCGTGCTGCCGGACGGCCTCGATGATGCGCGACACGCCATCCGCGTAGGGCGTCGCGCCGTACACGCGCGATTCGAACTGCAGGCTGCACGCGCCGTCGTCGATGCGTATCCGGTGAACCGCGTGGCGGCCAAGCTGATCGTCGGGGATCGCGAATTCGCTGCGCTGCACGTCCGGGTCGCGCACCGAGCGGATGTCTTCCGGCCGCACGCCGAGCGACTGGCCGATGCCGACGGCCGTGCCGGGGACGGACGTCTTGCCTGCCTGATGCGACTCCGTCAGGCTGATCTCGCAGTTGCGAAACAGGTGGCCGCTGGTTTCCAGCATGCTCATGAACTTGAGCATCAGGATGTTCGTGTTCGGACACAGCACGACCGGGAAGCCGTGCGTGCCGGTTTCGACGTCGGAGCCGGTAGACAGTTCGACGAGCGGCGATGCGGTGGCCTCGCAGAACGCGATCACGGCGGGGAGCTCGCGGCCGGAGCCGGCATGCACGACGATCGATCGGGCGTCGTTACGTCGCGCGTCGCTACTCCGCTCGTCGGTTCGCGCGCTGTCCGACCAGGGCATCACGCGACAGGTTGCCGGGTCGAGCTTGTGCGAGCCGAGCAGCTCATTGGCCAGCTTGCCGGTTCCAACGACGAATACTTGCATGGGATTGACGGGTTGAGGTTCAGGATTCGATACGGGATCGGCGTGGCCGTCGGGTAGCCTGGCACGGCCCGGTCACGGCTCGCGACACGCCTAGCGGGCCTCGCGCATTATGCCCGGCCGCCCGCATGCGTGCCCGCCAGGCCTCGCATGCGGAGTCGCGGCGGCCCGCCACGTGTGGACCGCGTTCCGCTTCGTGATTCCGCCGCCGGGCTGACGCCCTTGCAACCAGCGCGAAACGGCGGAGGAACTGCGTCGCCGCAGCTTCGTCGCCGCGCGCACGCAGGCGTGAACGGCGCTACGCTGTCGAAACGCCGGCCGCGCACTTTCGTGCCGCGGCCGGCATGACCCATGCATCACGCATCGACAATCCACCTTCGATCCAGGAGAGCACATCGATGGAACACGACTTGAAAGGCAAGGCAGTCGCGATCACCGGCGGATTCGGTCATCTGGGCGTCGCGACGGCCGCATGGCTGGGCGAGCGCGGCGCACGCGTCGCGCTGATCGGCCGCGGCGCCGTGCCTGCTGCGCAGACGCTGCCCGGCGTGCCGGCCGACGCGTTGCGCATCGGCGGCATCGACCTGGTCGACCCGCAGGCCGCCGCACGGGCGCTCGAATCGGTAAACCGCGAATTCGGCCGGGTCGACGCGCTGCTGAACATCGCCGGCGCATTCGTATGGCAGACGATCGCCGACGGCGACGCCGCCACGTGGGACCGCATGTACGAGCTGAACGTGAAGACCGCGCTGAACGCGTCGAAGGCCGCGCTGCCGTACCTGCTCGCGAGCCCGGCCGGCCGTATCGTCAACATCGGCGCGGGCGCGGCGTTCAAGGCGGGCGCGGGCATGGGCGCTTATGCGGCCGCGAAGGCCGGCGTTGCGCGTCTCACCGAGGCGCTGGCGGCCGAACTGCTCGACCGCGGCGTGACGGTGAACGCGATCCTGCCGAGCATCATCGATACTCCGCCGAACCGAGCGGACATGCCCGACGCGGATTTCTCGCGCTGGGTCCGGCCGGAACAGATCGCGGCGACGATCGGGTTCCTGCTGTCGGCCGACGCACAGGCGATCACCGGCGCGTCGATTCCGGTGAACGGCCGCGTGGCGTAGCGCGGGCGGGCGGGGCTCGCCGCGCCGCAGCCGGCCGTGCGTACAATGTCGCACCGGAAACGTGCGAGCCCAGCCTGAGACCATGAATCAGCCCAAGATCCTGATCGTCGAAGATGAAACGGCGATCGCGGACACGATCGTCTACGCCCTTGGCACCGACGGCATGCAGACCGTCCACTGCACGCTAGGGCAGGCGGCGCTCGACCACCTGCGCGAGTCGCGCTTCGACCTGGTCGTGCTCGACGTCGGCCTGCCGGACCTCAGCGGCTTTGAAGTCTGCCGGCGGCTGCGCACGTTCACGGACGTGCCGGTGATCTTCCTCACCGCGCGGCATGACGAAATCGACCGGATCGTCGGGCTCGAAATCGGCGCCGACGATTACGTGGTCAAGCCGTTTTCGCCGCGCGAGCTGGCCGCGCGGGTGCGCGTGATCCTGCGGCGCTTCCACCGGGCGGCCGCGCCGCAAACGACGTCCGCGCCGGCAGAGGCGCAGGCCGCGCCAACCGCGCCGGGCTTCGTGCTCGACACCGAAGGCGCGCGCGTGTCGTGGCTCGGCCACGCGCTGGACCTCACGCGCTACGAATTCGGCCTGCTGGCGCTGCTTGTCCGGCATCCGGGGCGCATCTATTCGCGCGAGCAGTTGATGGACCTCGTGTGGCACGAGGCGCTCGATTCGGCCGACCGCACGGTCGATACGCACATCAAGACGCTGCGCGCGAAGCTGCGCGCGATCGATCCCGAGCGCGACCCGATCCGCACGCATCGCGGGATGGGTTATTCGCTGCAACCGTAACGACGGGCACCGCCATGCATATCGGCCTGCGCATCTTCTTCGGTTTTTTCCTGATCGTCGGTCTTGCCGCGCTGATCACGCTGCGCGTGTTCGTGCAGGAGGTGAAGCCGGGGGTGCGCGAAGCGATGGAGGACACGCTCGTCGACGTCGCGCAGGTGCTGGCGACGCTGGCCGCCGCCGACATGGCGAACGGGCATATCGCCGACGGCGCCTTCGCGCGGCAGCTCGAAAAACTGCACGAGAACCCGGTCAGTGCGAACGTGTGGGGCATGCACAAGAACACGATCAGCTACCGCATCTACATCACCGACGCGCACGGCATCGTGCGCTACGACTCGGCCGGCGGCGCGGTCGGGCAGGACTATTCGCGCTGGAACGACGTGTACCGGACGCTGCGCGGCGAATACGGCGCACGCAGCACGCGCGCCGATCCGAACGACGAAAGCACCACCGTGATGCACGTCGCGGCGCCGATCCGGCGGGGTAACGAAATCATCGGCGTGCTGACGATCGCGAAGCCGAACCAGACCGTCGCGCCGTTCATCGCGCGCAGCCAGCGCAAGATCATGCTGTACGGCGCGTTGCTGATGGGCGGCGCGATCCTGATCGGCGCCGCCTGCACATGGTGGCTGGTGCTCGGGCTGCGGCGGCTGCAACGCTATGCGCGCGCGATCGCGGCCGGCGAGCGCGCGGCGATGCCGCTGCAGGGCGCGAACGAGCTGGCCGAGCTCGGGCGCGCGGTGGAAAGCATGCACCAGCGTCTGGAGGACCGGCAGTACGTCGAAACCTATATCCACACGCTCACGCACGAGATGAAAAGCCCGCTGGCGGCGATCAGCGGCGCGGCGGAACTGCTGCAGGAAGAGATGCCGGTCGCGAACCGCCGGCGCTTCACCGAGAACATCCGCCGCCAGGCCGGTCGCCTCGAACAGATGATCCGCAAGCTGCTCGCGCTGGCCGAAGTCGAGCAAAAGCAACGCCTGTCGGTACGCGAGCCGGTCGCGCTGCTGCCGGTGCTCGAACAGCTCGTCGAGGATATCGAGCCGCGCGCGCGCCAGCGCGGCGTGAGCCTGCGGATCGGCGCGAACGACGCGAACGACGCGAACGGTGCGGCCGATCCGGCAGTCGTCGAAGGCGATCCGTTCCTGCTGCGCCAGGCGCTCGGCAACCTGCTCGACAACGCGCTGGATTTCGCGCCGCAAGGCAGCACGATCCGGATCGCGCTCGAACGGCAGCCGGCGGGCAGGGCGCATGTCGCGGTCGTGCGCGTGACCGATGACGGTCCCGGCGTGCCCGACTACGCGCTGTCGCGCGTGTTCGAACGCTTCTATTCGCTGCCGCGCCCCGACGGGCAGGATCGCAGCACGGGCCTCGGGCTGTGCTTCGTCCGCGAAGTCGCGATGCTGCATCGCGGCCAGGTCGCGCTCGCGAACCGCGACGAAGGCGGCGCGTGCGCGACGCTCACGCTGCCGTCGCCGGGCTGAGCGCGCTTCACGCTCGCCACACATTCGCTTCACACCGGCTTCAATCGCCGTTCACCGGGCCCGTTCATGCTGACCGCATCTTCCACTCCGGTACCCGTCAGCAATGAATCGAGTCCTGTTGTTCAAATCCGTGATCACCGCGTTTCTCGCGCTGGCGATCCTGATCCCGCTGCACATGGTTCAAAGCATCGTGCGGGAACGCGCCGAGTATCGCGAGAGCGCATTGCAGAGCATCTGGGCCAGCTACGCGGGGCCGCAGACGGTGACGGGGCCGGTGCTCGTCGTGCATTACACGGAAGTCACGCGCGTGCGCGATGACACGCCGGCCGGCGGCGCGGCGAAAACCAGCCTGAGAAGCGAGACGAAGCGCCTGCTGGTGTTTCCGAAGACGTTGAACGTCGACGGCACGCTCAAGGTCGAGGTGCGCTATCGCGGCATCCACAAGGCGCTCGTGTACGGGCTGGATAGCCGGCTGACGGGCACGCTGGCGCTGCCGGACCTGAAGAAGCTGCCGCAGGCCGACGGCCACGTGAGCTTCGCGGTCGACAGCGCGTATGTCGCAATCGGCATCGGCGACATTCGCGGGCTGAAGGCGCAGCCCGACCTGCGCATCGGCGGCAAGCGGTTCGACGTGGAGCAGGGCACGCGGCTGGACAGCCTGCGCCAGGGCGTGCACGCGAATATCGATCTCGCGGCGCTGGCGGACGCAAACGCAGCGGCTGTCGTGCCGTTCAGCATCGGCCTGCCGCTGGCGGGCGCGGAATCCGTCGCGTTTGCACCGGTGGCCGACCAGAACGATTTCTCGCTGAAATCGACGTGGCCGCATCCGAGCTTCGGCGGCGCGTTCCTGCCGGGCGAGCGCACGATCGATGCGCACGGCTTCACCGGCAACTGGCACGTGACGTCGTTCAACACGAAGGCGCGCGAACAGGTCGCGACCGGCAACGGAGAAGGCGCGATCGAGATGGCGTCGGTATCGGTGATCGAACCCGTGAACGTCTATCTGCAGGCCGAACGCGCGACGAAGTACGGCGCGTTGTTCGTGATGCTCACGTTCGCGAGCTTCTTCATGTACGAACTCGCGAAGCGGCTGCGCATTCACCCGATCCAGTACCTGCTGGTCGGCCTGTCGCTTGCGCTGTTCTTCCTGCTGCTGCTGAGCCTGTCCGAGCATATCGCGTTCGGTTATGCGTATCTCGCGGCGAGCGGCGCATGCATCGGGCTGCTCGGCTTCTACCTGTCGTTCGTGCTGCACAGCGTGAAGCGCGGCGCGACGTTCGCGGCGCTGCTCGCGATGCTGTATGCGGCGCTCTACGGGCTGCTGCTGTCGGAGGACAACGCGCTGATGCTCGGTTCGCTGCTGCTGTTCGCGATCCTCGCCGGCATCATGACGCTCACGCGCCGCATCGACTGGTATGCGCTCGGCGCCGCGTGGCAGCCGCTGGCCGACAAGTCGGGCGCGGATGCCGTGAAGCCGGGTGCGCCGTCGAAGTAAGCGCGGGTTTCGCGTGCGCTGCCGGCCGGGTATGCCCCGGCCGGCAGCGCAACGCCGCGCGGGACGGTCGCGATTCACGCGTGAGGCGAAGGCCGGCGAAACCGCGCCAGCGGAATTCCAGCCGCGGCCGTGATCTCGATCGGCAGATCCGGATGGTAGAGACGCTCGACCTGGATCGCCGTCGTCACCGGACCGGACCGGGCCCGGCGAAGCAGGTGTTGCGGATATCGCCGGCCTGCATGGACGCATCGACGTCGGTCGCGTGATGGACGAGCGAGATCACATCGCGCATCTGCGGACGGATGTGACGCTGCCGGCAGGCCGGGCGGCATCCCCTTATACTGGTAGACGTTCCTCGTCATTCGATCTTCGCCGTGCCCACGCCTGCCCCCACCGATCCGTCTGATCCGTCCGCGGACGATCCCCGCCCGATCCCGCCCGAACAACCCGAACTGGAAGACTGCTGCAACAGCGGCTGCTCGCCGTGCGTCTTCGACCTGTACGACGAAGCGCTGGCGCGCTATCGCGTCGAGCTGGCCGAGTGGGAAGCGCGGCAGGCGCAACGCAAACAACGCCGATGAGCCGGATGCCGGCGAGCGGCCGCGCATTCACCTTCCCGCCGCAGGTTCTGCCGGCGGTGCGATCCGCGTCCCGTATCATGCGCCCGCATGAAGCCGCCGATGCAGCGGCCCGAGCGCGGTCGACAGCGCGATGCACGCAAGCAATACGACCGTCAGCGTGAACATCGACGTCCGGAACCCCTGAACGTAATCGACCGCGGCCGGATGCACGCCGAGCCGCGCGAAGAACACGCCGCCGATCGTCGCGGCGCCGACGGCCGCGCCGATCTGCAGCATCGCGCTGACCATCCCTGACGCGACGCCCGCGCGTGCCGCGTCGACTTCCGCGAGCACGATCCGCACGACCGACGGCAGCACGAGCCCTTGCCCGATGCCGATCGCTGCGATGCCCGCGTAGAAGCCGGGCCCGGGCGCGCCTTCGCGGGCGAGCGCGGCGGCGGTCGCGACGCCGGCCGCGAGCATGACGAAGCCGAGCGTCAGCACGCGATAACCGCCGAACCGGCCGACGAGGCGCGGCATCAGCAGCGGGCTCGCGAGGAAGCCGAGCCCGAGCGGCAGGATCGCGAACCCGGACGCGAGCGGCGACCAGTTCAGGCAGCCTTGCAGATAGATCCCGTAGCTCAGGAAGAACGCGCTCAGCGTGTAGAACAGGAACGCGAGCAGGAGCCCGAGCGCGACGACGGGATTGCGGAACAGACGCACGTCGAGCAGCGGATCGCGGCCGCGCGCGAGCCGGCCCGCTTCGACCGCCAGCAGCGCACCGAGCATCGGCAGCGCGCCGACGACGCACGCGATCATCCACAGCGGCCAGCCGGCCTCGCGGCCCTGCGTGAGCGGATACACGAGCATCAGCAGGAACAGTGACATCAGCACCGTGCCCGGCACGTCGATGCGCTGGCCGCGCGGCGGCCGGTTTTCCGGGATGAAGCGCCAGCTGCCGATCAGCGCAAGGATGCCGATCGGCAGATTGACGAGGAAGATCGCGCGCCAGCCGAGCCCGAACGGATGCAGGCTGATCAGCGCGCCGCCGCCGAGCTGGCCGATCACGGCCGCGAGGCCGAACGCGAAACCGTAGAAGCCCATCACGCGCACCTGTTCCTGCGGGCTGAACACGCTGCGGATCGTCGCGAGCACCTGCGGCGCGAGGATCGCCGCGAACAGGCCCTGCAGCACGCGGCCGCCGACGAGCACCGCGCCGCTGCCGGCGAGCCCGCACAGCGTCGACGCGAGCACGAAGCCGGCCATGCCCAGCATGAACATGCGCTTGCGACCGTACAGGTCGCCGAGGCGGCCGCCCGTGATCTGCACGACTGCGCTCGCGCACGCATAGGCCGACACGACGAGCTGGAGCTCGGCCGGGCGCGCGCCGATGCCGTCGCGGATGGCCGGCAGCGCGAGATTCACGATGAAGTAGTCGAGCGGCGGCAGAATGGCGCCGACCAGCAGGACCACCAGCGCCCAGCCGTGATGGCTGCGCGGCGTCGCCGCGGCAGCCGCGCCGGCCGGCGCGCAAGGGGCAAGGGTTTGGTTCGTCATGAACGAAAGGTCCGAAAAGAATGAGGGCCGTATGCGCGAGCAGCGCGGGCCGGCCATTGACCCCGTATTCTGGGTGCGGTCGATGAATCGGAAAAGCGGGAAAGGGTGGTAGCATCCAACGGGTTAATCGATGGATGGGGGATGGCGATGCGCGGTTTCGACCTAGACCAGTTGCGCACTTTCGCGGCGGTCGCGGACGCCGGCAGCCTGACGGCCGCCGCGCCGCTGCTGCACCTGTCGCAGTCGACGGTCAGCGAGCAGGTGCGCAAGCTCGAAGCGCGCGCCGGCGTGCCGCTGTTCGTGCGCAGCAAGCGCGGCGTCGAGCCGACGCCGGCCGGCACGCGGTTGCTGCAGCACGCACGGCGCATCGTCGCGCTGAACGAGGCCGCGTTCGACGAGCTGCGCGGGCAGGCGATCAAGGGCGAGCTGCGTGTCGCGATCACCGACTACTACCGGACGAATGAAGTCGCGGGCCTGCTCGCGCGGTTGCGTGAGTGCTACCCGCAGTTGAGCCTGCACGTGAGCGCGATGAAGAGCGCGGACATCGAGGCGGCGCACGCGAGAGGGCAGATCGATCTCGGCGTCGTGATGAACCTGTCGAGCGGGCCGTTCCGGCCGGCGTCGGCCGACACGCGCTGGGTGCTGCGGCGCGAGCCGCTGTCGTGGGTCGCGTCGCCCGCGCTCGCCGAGCAATTGCCCGAGCCGTTGCCGCTCGTGCTGCTGCCGGACGACTGCATGATGCATCAGATCGCGGTGCGCTCGCTCGACGAGCAGCATATGCCGTACGTGCTCGTGCACAGCGCGTCGGGCGTCGCGGGGCTGCAGTCGATGCTTGCGGCGGGGCTCGGTGTCGGCTGCCTGTGCGCGTCGGCGATCGGCGACGGCATGATGCGGCTCGGCGCGAAATACCGTCTGCCGCCGCTGCCCGATGCGGTGTTTTCGCTGACGCCGCCGATGCCGGGCGAACGCGAAACCGTCACGCAGGCGCGTGAGGTGCTGTCGCGGCAGTTGCTGATGTAAAAGCGCGCCGCGCGACAGGCAGCGGCGCGTATTCGAGAGCAGCAGGAGGGGCCAAGCGCATGAACGACGAACTGAAAAGCCGGATGGCCGAAAGGCTGCAGGACGCGCTGGAGCGGGTGGTCGACGAGCGCTCGCTGATCCATTTCCTGCGCGTCCTCGGCCATGACTGGAACACGGAGCGGCAACTCGAGGCCGACGTGCCGCCGTCGCCGTACGCGCGCGCCGCGCTCGGCTGGGAAAACCGCTCGATCGGCGAATACCTGGAGGCGATGGTCGACTGGGCAGAAGCGTCGGAGGAAGGGCTGCGCTTCCACGACGTGCCCGACAATCCGTGGCGGCGCATGGCGGACATCCTGTTCGCCGGGAAAATCTACGAGTAGCGCCGTCCGGGCGATGCGCGCCTGCCGCTTCGAGCCGTCTACTCGGCAGCTTCTCCGTCGGCATAGGCGCGCAGCCCGTCCGCCAGCGCATCGAATACGGCCCGGCAGCGCGGGCTCGTCCGCAGGTCCTCGTGCATCACGATCCAGGTTTCCAGCTTCATCGCGGGCCCGTCCGGCAGCACGCGCACGAGCCGCGCGTCGCGTTTCGCAAGCCCCGACTGGCAGAAGCCGACGCCGTAGCCCGCGCGGATCATCGCGAGCTGCGCGAGGTTGCTGTCGGTGCGCAGCGCGAACGCATCGCGCTTCCACAGCGGCATTCCGCGCCCCGCCGAACGGATGAACGGCGTGATGGTATCGAAGCCGATCAGCGCGTGATGCGCGAGTTCGTCGATCGTCGCGGGCGAACCGTTGCGCGCCACGTAGTCGTCGCGCGCATACAGCCCGACTTCGATTTCGCCGACCCGCCGCGCGACGAGCGCATCCTGCGCGGGCGGCGCCATCCGCACCGCGATGTCGGCCTCACGGTTCAGTACGTCCTGGATGCGGTCGGTCGGCACCAGTTCGATGACGAGCCCCGGATGATCGCGCCGCAATTGCGCGAGCATGGGCGGCAGCACCTCGACGGCGATCACGTCGCTGGCCGAGATCCGCACGGTGCCGCGCACGCCGGCGCCGTGGCTCGCGGCCGCGCGCTCGAACGCGGCTGCCGCGCTGCGCAGCGCCTCCGCATGGCCGCGCAGCGCGAGCGCCGCCTCGGTCGGCAGCAGGCCCGACGGCGAGCGCGTGAACAGCGTCTGGCCGAAAGCGGCCTCGAGCGCCGCGACGTGGCGGCCGGCCGTCGGCTGCGTGATGCCGAGCGCGCGCGCCGCGCCGGAAAGCGAGCCTTCCGTCAGTACCGCGAGAAAGGTGCGGTAGCGTTCCCAGTTCAGATCGGTGGTCATGCATAAATGTATAGCTGATATCCGATGATAGGCAATTCCTTGCTAACCGTCGGCGCGCCAGAATGCATCTCACGACGGTTTATTCAAGGAGAACGGCAATGACGACGAACGCAGGCGCGGCGCAACGACAGGCACTCGTGCTCGGAGCGAGCGGCGGGATCGGCGGGGAAGTCGCGCGGCAGTTGCGCGATGCCGGCTGGCAGGTGCGTGCGCTCAAGCGCGGGCTCGACGCCGAAGTCGTGGAGCGCGACGGGATGACGTGGATGCGCGGCGACGCGCTGGATCGCGAGGCGGTCGTGCGGGCCGCGCGCGGCTGCAGCGTGATCGTGCACGCGGTGAACCCGCCCGGCTACCGGAACTGGCCGACGCAGGTGCTGCCGATGATCGACAACACGATCGCGGCGGCGACGGTGGCGCGGGCGACCGTCGTGCTGCCCGGCACGGTCTACAACTACGGCGCCGACGCGTTTCCGGTGCTGCGCGAAGACGCGCCGCAGCATCCGGCGACCCGCAAGGGCGCGATCCGCGTCGAACTGGAGCGGCGACTGCAGGAAGCGACCGCGCAGGGCGTCCGCACGATCATCGTGCGCGCGGGCGATTTCTTCGGGGTGCGTGCCGGCAACAACTGGTTTGCGCAGGGGCTGATCAAGCCGGGGCGGCCAATCTCGACGATCAGTGTGCCGGGGCGGCCGGGCGTCGGCCATCAGTGGGCGTATCTGCCGGACGTCGCGCGCACGATGGTCGAGCTGATCGAGCGACGCGACACGCTGGAGCCGTTTGCGCGCTTCCATCTCGGCGGGCATTGGGATACGGACGGCACGCAGATGGCCGCGGCCATCAGTCGCGTGGCGCAACGGCATGGGATGCGGCCGGCGGTGCGGCGCTTTCCGTGGTGGCTCGTGTGGGCCGCGGCGCCGTTCGTCACGACGCTGCGCGAGATGCTGGAGATGCGCTACCTGTGGCGCGAGCCGCTCAGGATGGACAACGCGCGGGTGACGGCGGTGCTCGGCCGCGAGCCGTTGACGCCGCTCGATACGGCGGTGGAGGCGACGCTGGCGGGGCTCGGTTGCTTGCGGTGATCGGCGGCACGAGAGGCGGCGGTGAACGGAACGTGTCGACATGACAGCATGCGTGCACGCCTTTCACTTCGGCATCCGTCAGGCCCGCCGCTTCCGTCACGCCACGACCGGCAACACCTCGACCGCATACCGGTGCCGCAGGCTGCGCCCGAGCACCGGATCGCGCAGTTCCATCTCGAACGCGTCGCCGTCGTCCATCGCCGCGATCGCGCCATGCACGGCGACCGTGCCGCCATACATCGCGCAGCGCGCGGGCATCGTGCGGCGGTCGTCGAAGCGTTGCCACAGCGCGTCCGGCGCGAGCAGGCCGCTGACCGCGCCGTGCTGGTACGCAATGCGCTCGCCGTCACGTCCGATCAACCACGAACGCATCTCGATCGCATCCCAGTGATCGGCGACATCCGCGTAAAGCCACGCATCGCACCCGAGCGGCTTCGCGCACACCTGCTTCGATACCGCGACGCCGTACGCCTCGACTTCGCGATCCGTATGATCGGAGCCGACCGTGACCAGCGTGCCGGCCGGGCTGTCGACCAGCACGCATTCGATCTCGCCACCCGAGCGTGCACCGAGTATATCGATCGACGGCGCCTGCGTCAGCAGCGCGGACGACACGCGATAGAAGCACGGCGTGGTCGAAGGCGGGGCCACGCCGAGCGCCGCGAGTTCGTCGATGTGCGCGCGGATCGCCGCCGGATCGCGGCCAGCCCAGCCGGCAATCACGACGCGCTCGATCTCGACGTCGACGGCGGCAGGCGCGCGTTGCAGGGAAATCACGTTGAACGACAGGGCTTGCATGCAGATATCC
The DNA here is from genome assembly GCF_025685725.1 of Burkholderia sp. BKH01. NCBI lineage: Bacteria > Pseudomonadati > Pseudomonadota > Betaproteobacteria > Burkholderiales > Burkholderiaceae > Burkholderia > Burkholderia sp. BKH01. The sequence goes on from NZ_JAOTQT010000024.1 coordinate 42,952, forward strand.
GTTTGAAGTGCGAAGGAATGAATCGGCTTGCGGCGGCGCTCAATCCGCAAGCGGCCGGTGCGCGGTCTCGCGCGCGGCGAGCAGCGCGATCGCGGTGACGACCAGCGACGCGGTGACGTACAGCGACACAGCCGTCGTAGTCCCCGTCTGCCGGAACAGCGTGGCGATCACGAGCGGCGCGAAGCCGCCGCCGACGATGCCGGCGAGCGTGTACGCGAGCGACGAGCCCGCATAGCGCACGCGCGTCGGGAACTGTTCGGTCACGAACGCACCCTGCGGGCCGTACATCACCGCATGGATCACGAGGCCGATCGCGACAGCGGCGACGATCGCGCCGGGGCGTGCCGAATCGAGCATCACGAAGAACACGAATGCCCACACGACACCGGCGATCGCGCCGGCGAGGTACACGGGCCGGCGGCCGAAGCGGTCCGACAGCGCGCCGAAGAACGGTACCGCGAGCGCGTTGCAGGCCGTGCCGACCATCACGGCCGTCAGCGCGACGGGGCGCGACAGGTGCAGCACGGTCGTTACGTAGGTCAGCGTGAACACGACGATCAGCGCATACAGCACGTCCGAGCCGATCCGTGCGCCGCCCGCGATCAGCAGGCGCCGCCAGTGGTATTTCAGCACGTCGGCGACGGGCACCTCGGCGGTCGCGTGCGATTCGGCGAGTTGCTCGAACTGCGGCGTTTCGTCGACGCCGCGCCGCAGCCAGAAGCCGAACACGACGAGCAGCGCGCTGGCCGCGAACGGCACGCGCCAGCCCCACGACAGGAAGTTCGCGGACGTGGTCGACAGCGTCACGAGCGCGATGCAGCCGGTGCCGAGCAGCGTGCCGAACGACGGGCCCATCTGCGTCCACGACGCGGACAGCCCGCGTCGCTTCTGGTCGCCATGCTCGACCGACAGCAGCACCGCGCCGGCCCATTCGCCGCCGAGCGCGACGCCCTGCACGAAGCGCAGCGCGACGAGCAGGATCGGGCTGAGGATGCCGGCCTGCGCGTAGGTCGGCAGTGCGCCCATCAGCGCGGTCGTCACGCCCATCAGCACCAGCGTGAGCATCAGCACCGCGCGGCGGCCGATGCGGTCGCCGAGATTGCCGAACACGAAGCCACCGAGCGGGCGCGACACATAGCCGACCGCATAGGTCGAGAACGCGAGGATCGTGCCGGCCAGCGGATCGACCGACGGGAAGAACAGGTGGTTGAAGACGAGTGCGGCAAGCGTGTTGTAGATCGTGAAGTCGTACCACTCGAGCGACGTGCCGATCATGCTCGCGGTCGCGAGTCGGCTGTTGCGGACGCGGCGGGGGGCGTGGGCGGCGGGCTGGGCGAGAGTGCTCATGGGTTCGGGCCTGTCGTGACGGAGAACGGGATCAAGCGCGGGGCCGACGCGTCGGCCGCGTGCGGGTGCGGCGCGGCCGGCGTCGGCGTTCAGGCAGGCAACGCGGCGGCGGCCGGTTCGGCTTCGGAGCCGTGGTGCGCAACCGGCAGCGGCGCGGCGGCGCGCCACAGCAGGTCGAAGGTGCGCACGTCGTCGTGCCCGGCGAGTGCGGCGGCCACGCGGCGTGTCGCGGCCGCGTCGCTGCCTTCGATCAGCACGAGCGCGTCGGCGGCCGGGCGGGCGGCCGCATCGGCGCCGATCGGCGCGGACAGCTCGGGCGCGGTGCGGAAGAGCCGCGCGGCGTGGATGCCCGGTTCCCGCAGCGCGGCGTCGAAGCGCTCGCGCAGTTGCAGCACGTCGATGCGTTCCGGCGGCAGCACGAACAGTGCGAGATGCGCGCCTTCGCCGTCGCCGGCCTCGATCGTCAGTTCGCCGACGCGCCGCTGCGTGCCCGTCATGCGCTCGAAGTTCGCGAGCGACCACGCGGTCTGCTGCGTGAACGCGCGCCGGTATGCGTCGCTACGGAACACATCGAGCGCGTCGGTCACGTACAGCGCGAGGTACTGGCGCGGACCGCCATCGTTCGCGCGAAAGCGCCGCGCATGCGTGAAGCCGGGAATCGCGACACGTTCCTGCATGTGCTCGCGGTCGTACCACGCGTTGAAATCGGCTTCGTGCGCGGGGTCGATATCCGTCCAGACGCAAAGCTGGCCGTGCGGAAGGGAAATGCGGGTCATCGCGGGGTTCCTCGTGACGGGGGTGTGTCAGGAACCGCAGTTTCCCGAAGACGGGCCGCGCCCGTCCAACAAGAAAACAAATTCGCGGTGAACAGGTTTTCTTATGAGCGGCGCGGGCGGCGTTTTGCCGGGGCGGCGGCGGGCGGCGCGGATTTCGCCGCGCGCTTCGCAGTTGCCTTCGTAGTTGTCTTTGTTTCTATTTTGGCCGCCGTACGGGCGGGCGATGCGTCGACGGGTTCGGGGCTGGCCGGTGCGACCGGCTTCGCGATGCTCGCGGCGGCCGCCATTGCGCGTGCGACTTCGCTTGCCAGTTCCGCGATGCGCGCGGCGACCGGCAGGCCCTGGCTGCGGTACGTCGCGACGAGCGGCAGCGCGGGGAATTCGGGTTCGACGTCGAGCAGTTCGAGCGTGCCTTCGTGCAGCTCGCGCCCGATGATCGCGGGCGGCAGCGCGGCCACGCCGAGGCCGTCGGCGACGAGCCGGATCATCGCGGCGACCGACGTGATGCAGTTGATGCTGGCCGGCCGCTCGACGGCCGCGAACAGCCGCTCGATCGTCGCGTGCGGCCCCGAGTGGCGCGAGAAGCTGATGATCGGAAATTCGGCCAGGCGCGCGACGTCGAGCGGCTGGCCGCCGAGCCCGAGGCGCGGGCTCGCGGCCCAGCGCACCGGGAATTCGCACAGCGGCAGGTTCGTGAAGTCGGGGCCCGGCACCGGGTCGGTCTGCAGGATCAGGTCGACGCCGTCGGTGCTGAGCAGGCGGATCAGGTGCAGCGTCGTGTCGCTCGTGATCTCGACGTCGAGCCGCGGATAGCGCTCGCGCAGCTGCGCCATCAGCGCCGGGAACCAGCTGTGCACGATCGATTCGATCACGCCGATGCGGATCAGGCCGGCATCGCTCGCTGCGTCGATGTCGCGCCGCATTTCGCTGTCGAGCCGCACGATCCGCTCCGCATAGGCCAGCATGCGGCGGCCCGCCGGCGTGAGCGTGGCCGAGCGCGTGTTGCGGTCGAACAGGCGCACGTCGAATGCTTCTTCGAGCGACGCGATGCGGCTTGATACCGCAGCTTGTGTCGTGTGCAGTTTTTCAGCGGTCAGCCGGAAGTTTTCCAGCTTCGCGAGCCAGACGAAGGTTTCAAGAAACCGGATGTTCATCGAGGTCGGAACGGTGAGGTGGCGCCGGGAGGGGCACGCGGTCGGTCGATGGTAGCGGATTTTCGGCGCGGGAAACGAGCGGGCGGTGCGGCGCACGTGCCGCAGCGGGCGTCGGAGTTCCCGAGGACGTTGCACGGAACGCCGCCCGCAGCGATGCGTCACGCGGGCAGCGTGCCCCCTCGCATCAAAGCTTGTCGAACGCGAGCGTCGGCACGTCGACGATCATCGCACCGCCGTCCGCGACGAGCGTCGCGCCGGTCACGAACGACGCATCGGGCGACGCGAGGAACGCGCACACGGCCGCGATTTCGTCCGGATCGGCCGCGCGCCGCAGCGGCACGTCGGCGCTGACGCGTGCATACGCATCGTCGAGCGTGTCGCCATGCGCGGCCATCAGCGGTTCCATTTCCGCGTCGGCCATCGGCGTGCGGACCCAGCCCGGGCACACGGCGTTCGCACGCACGCCGTGCGGCCCGTAGTCGCGCGCGAGCGACCGCACGAGCCCGAGCAGCGCGTGCTTGCCGACCGTATAGCCGCACACGCCGGGCCCGGCCGCGAGCGCCGCGATCGACGCGACCAGCACGATGCTGCCGCGCTGCGCGATCAGGTCGGGCAGGCACGCACGCGCGCTGACGAACGCGGTATCGAGGTTCGCGTGTATTGCGTCGCGCCACTGCGCGTCGCCGGTTTCGTCCGCACGGCCGATGCCGTGCCCGCCCGCGCACGCGACGAGCGCGTCGACGCGGCCGAAGCGTTCGGCGATCCGCGGCATGAAGCCGGCCCAGTCGGCGGTGCTCGCGGCGTCGCCGGCGAGCGCGAGGCCGCCCGTCTCGGCGGCCAGCGCGTCGAGCGGCGCCTGACGCCGCCCGATCAGCACGATGCGGTCGCCGCGGCCGGCGAAGCGGCGCGCGCATGCGGCGCCGATGCCGGTGCCAGCGCCGGTGATGGCGATCGTGCGGGGTTGCGGGTGCGTCATGTCGTTCTCCGGAAGGGGGGCGTTTCCGGCCACTTTAGGCGGTGCGGGCGAGCGCCGATATCAGCCGAAAGGATGAACGCGAATGAGGGATGACAATCGGCGGTGACACAACGCCGCACGGCGAGGCGCTCGCGTTGCCGCCGTTCCGGATCCGGGGCGAGCGTGCAATCGCCCGCCGGTGGCGCCGACTGATATTCGGACGCCAGGCCAGTCCGGAATCCGGACGTCCGCGCGGTGCGCTACCTGCACGAAGAGCCGCTCCATCCGATGAGCGCCCCGCCTGGCTTGGCCGGGGCGCGCCGACCGGCCGGATCCGCCGAATGGCACGGTTGTTGCCTCCTTGCAGATGAGCCGACGTCTGGGGTCGAACGATGACCTCGCTCGAACCGGAACGCGGCTCATCACGACTTCAATCATTGGAGACATCACCATGGAAGGACTTTCGCAAGTCCAGGTCTTGGGCATCGACGCGGGCGGCACGATGACCGACACCTTCTTCGTGCGCGAGGACGGACGGTTTGTCGTCGGCAAGGCGCAAAGCAATCCGGAGGATGAGTCACTCGCGATCTTCAACTCGTCGCAGGACGCGCTCGCGCATTGGCAACGCGACGTCGACGACGTCTATCCGGAACTCGTCACCTGCGTGTATTCCGGCACTGCGATGCTCAACCGCGTCGTGCAGCGCAAGGGGCTCGACGTCGGGTTGCTCGTCAACAAGGGCTTCGAGCACGTGCACCTGATGGGGCGGGCGATCCAGAGCTACCTCGGGTACGCGCTCGAAGAGCGGATCCACCTGAATACGCACCGCTACGACGAGCCGCTCGTGCCGTTGTCGCGAACGCGCGGTGTCACCGAGCGTACCGACGTCCAGGGCGAGATCGTCATTCCGCTGCGGGAACACGAAGTGCGGCAGGCCACGCGGGAGCTCGTCGCCGCCGGCGCGAAAGCGATCGTCATTTGTTTTCTCCAGTCGCACAAGAACGCGGCGAGCGAGCGCCAGGCGCGGGACATCGTGCGCGACGAGCTGGCTGCGCGCGGCGTCAATCTCCCGGTGTTCGCATCGGTCGACTACTACCCGCAGCGCAAGGAAAGCCACCGGATGAACACGACGGTGCTCGAAGCGTATGCGGCCGAGCCGTCGCGGCAGACGCTCAGGAAAGTCAGCGACCGCTTCCGCAAGCACGGCGCGAAATTCGACCTGCGCGTGATGGCGACGCACGGCGGCACGATCAGCTGGAAAGCGAAGGAGCTGGCGCGCACCATCGTGTCGGGGCCGATCGGCGGCGTGATCGGCTCGAAGCTCCTCGGCGAGGCACTCGGCTACGACAACATCGCATGCTCGGACATCGGCGGCACGTCGTTCGACATGGCGCTCATCACGAAGGGCAAATTCGCGATCGCGTCCGACCCGGACATGGCGCGCCTCGTGCTGTCGCTGCCGCTCGTCACGATGGATTCGGTCGGCGCGGGCGCCGGCAGCTTCGTGCGGCTCGATCCGTACAGCGGGGCCATCAAGCTCGGGCCGGACAGCGCCGGCTATCGCGTCGGCACGTGCTGGCCCGACAGCGGCCTGACGACGGTGTCCGTGTCCGATTGCCATGTCGTGCTCGGTTACCTGAATCCTGACAACTTCCTCGGCGGCCAGATCAAGCTCGACGTGAATCGCGCCCGCGAGCACATTCGCGTGCAGATCGCCGAGCCGCTCGGACTCTCCGTGGAGGATGCGGCGGCCGGCGTGATCGAGCTGCTCGACCTGCAACTGCGCGAATACCTGCGCTCGAACGTCAGCGCGAAAGGCTACAACCCGACCGAATTCGTGTGCTTCTCGTATGGCGGCGCGGGGCCGGTGCATACGTATGGCTACACCGAAGGTCTCGGCTTCAAGGATGTTGTCGTGCCGGCATGGGCGGCGGGCTTCTCGGCCTTCGGCTGCGCGTGCGCGGATTTCGAGTATCGCTACGACAAGAGCGTCGATCTCGCGCTGCCGCAGCTCGCGTCCGACGCCGAGAAGGCGCGGGCCGCGCAGACGATCCAGAAGGCATGGGCCGAACTGACAGCCAAGGTGATCGACGAGTTTCGCATCAACGGCTTCAGCGAGCGTGACGTGATCCTGCGGCCAGGCTTCCGGATGCAGTACATGGGCCAGCTCAACGACCTCGAAATCGAATCGCCGATCGCGGGCGCATCCGGTGCGGACGACTGGGACAAGATCGTGACGGCCTTCGAAGACACCTACGGCCGCGTGTACGCGAGCTCCGCGCGCTCGCCGGAGCTGGGCTTCTCGGTCACGGGCGCGATCATGCGCGGCATGGTCGTCACGCAGAAACCCGTCTTGCCGGAAGACCCTGTCGCCGGCCCAACGCCGCCGACGGACGCGCGTGTCGGCACGCGGCGTCTGTATCGGCACAAGCAGTGGCATGACGCGACGATCTGGCGAATGGAGTCGCTCAAGCCGGGCAACGAGATCGCGGGGCCCGCGATCATCGAATCCGACGCGACGACGTTCGTCGTCCCGAAGGGCTTCGCCACCACGCTCGACAAGCACCGCCTCTTCCATCTCAGGGAAGTCAAGTAAGGAGACATGCGATGAACATGATGTCCAGCCAGGAAGTCGGCTTCGCCGATCTGCTGAAGAACGGCCAGACGCTCAAGCAGTTTCGCGACGGCATTCTCGAGCGCACCGCGCAAACCGGCCATTACAACGGTCTCGAACGGCTCGAGCTGCGCGAGCGCGATCCGATCCGCTACGAGAAGATGTTTTCGAAGCTGCGCGGCGGCCTCGTGCATGCGCGCGAAACGGCCAAGAAGATTGCCGCGAGCCCGATCGTCGAGCAGGAAGGGGAGCTGTGCTTCACGCTCTACAACGCGGCGGGCGACTGCGTGCTCACGTCGACCGGGATCATCATCCACGTCGGCACGATGGGCGCGGCGATCAAGTACATGATCGAGAACAACTGGGAAGCCAATCCGGGCATTCAGCCCGGCGACATGTTCACCAACAACGACTGCTCGATCGGCAACGTCCACCCGTGCGACATCGCGACGATCGTGCCGATTTTCGCGCACGGCAAGCTGGTCGGCTGGGTCGGCGGCGTCACGCACGTGATCGATACCGGCGCGGTGACGCCGGGCTCGATGTCGACGGGCCAGGTGCAGCGTTTCGGCGACGGGTACATGATCACGTGCCGCAAGACAGGGGTGAACGACACGCCGCTGCGCGACTGGCTGCACGAGAGCCAGCGATCGGTTCGTACGCCGAAGTACTGGATTCTCGACGAGCGCACGCGTATCGCCGGCTGCCACATGATTCGCGACCTGATCGAGGAAGTGATCGACGAGGAGGGCATCGACGCGTACGAGGAATTCAGCTACGAGGTGATCGAGGAAGGGCGGCGCGGCCTGCAGACGCGCATCAAGGCGATGACGCTGCCGGGCAAGTATCGCAAGGTCGCGTTCGTCGACGTGCCGTACAACCATCCGGACGTGCAGACGTCGTCGGCGTTTGCGAAGCTCGACTCGATCATGCATTCGCCGGTCGAGATGGAGATCCGCAAGGACGGCTCGTGGCGTCTCGATTTCGAAGGCGCGAGCCGCTGGGGCTGGCACTCGTACAACGCGCACCAGGTCGCGTTCACGAGCGGCATCTGGGTGATGATGACGCAGACGCTGGTGCCGACGCAGCGCATCAACGACGGCGCGTATTTCGGCACTGAATTCCACCTGCCCAAGGGCGCGTGGATGAACCCGGACGACCGCCGCACCGGGCACGCTTATGCGTGGCACTTCCTGGTGTCGGGCTGGAGCGCGATGTGGCGCGCGCTGTCGCAGGCGTACTTCAGCCGCGGCTATCTCGAGGAAGTCAACGCGGGGAACGCCAACACGTCGAATTGGCTGCAGGGCGGCGGGATCAACCAGGACGGCGACATCCATGCGGTGAACAGCTTCGAGGCCTCGTCGTGCGGCACCGGCGCGTGCGCGATCAAGGACGGCCTGAATCACGCGGCCGCGATCTGGAACCCCGAAGGCGACATGGGCGACATCGAGATCTGGGAGATGGCCGAGCCGCTGCTATACCTCGGCCGCAACGTGAAGTCGAATTCGGGCGGCTACGGCAAGTACCGCGGCGGGTGCGGATTCGAGACGCTGCGCATGGTCTGGAAGGCGCAGGACTGGACGATGTTCTTCATGGGCAACGGCTACATGAACAGCGACTGGGGCCTGATGGGCGGCTACCCGCCCGCCACCGGCTATCGCTTCGAAGCGCATCGCACGGGTATCCAGGAACGCATCGCGCTCGGCGAAAGCCTGCCGCTCGGCGGCGATACGAATCCGGACCTGCCGGATTACGAAAACCACCTGAACGCCGGCGCGGTCGTCAAGCGCGACCAGCAATGCATGACCACGGAGGACTGCTACAGCAACTACGATCTCTACCTGAACTACCTGCGCGGCGGCCCTGGCTTCGGCGATCCGCTCGACCGCGAGATCGACGCGATCGAACGCGATCTCAACAATGCGGTGCTGCTGCCCGAATACGCGCAGAAGGTCTACGGGGCGGTCGCGACGCGGGATACCAACGGCATCTGGACGGTCGACGCGCAAGCGACCGCGCTGCAGCGCATCGAGATCCGCAACGCGCGTCTCGCGCGCTCGCAACCGACCCGCGAATGGATGAAGGGCGAGCGCGAGCGGATCCTGCTCAAGCACGCGTCGACCCAGGTGCAGCACATGTTCGCGACGAGCTTCGGCCTGTCGACGAAATTCGAGCAGCAGTTCCGCGCGTTCTGGGAGCTGCCGGATACGTGGACGCTCACCGAGGACGAGCTCGACGTGCCGACCTACGGCTCGAAATTCCGCATGGACCTGTCGAAGATGCCCGACGTCAATACGGTGGTGCTGGTCGAGGAGTAAGCCGGACCCTGCACACTATCACCCACATGGAGGACTGGAGATGTCTACCTACACCAAGGAACAGATCAGGAACATGGTCGACGGCAAGCTCGACTGGGACACGACGTTGCGCATGCTGTCGATGCCGAAGGACGGCGAGCGCTTCCGGATGTATGTCGATGCGCTGCAGCAGAAGCTCGGCTGGAAGGACCGCATCGTGCTGCCGCTCGGCCCGCACCTGTACATCGTGCAGCAATGGGCGACGAAGCACTGGGTCACACAGTGCGACTGCGGCCACGTGTTCTGCGATTACCGCGACAACTGGAAGCTGCACGCGAACATCTTCGTGCGCGAATCCGAAGAGGCGATGGACGAGGTCTATCCACGCCTGATGGCGCCCGACACGCAATGGCAGGTCTACCGCGAATACTACTGCCCGACCTGCGGCGCGATGCACGACGTCGAGGCGCCTACGCCGTGGTACCCGGTCATTCACGACTTCGAGCCCGACATCGATGCGTTCTACGCGGAATGGGTGAAGCTGCCGGTTCCGGAGCGCGTGCAATGATCTGATGTTTGAGGCTGCCTGCGGGGCCCGGCTTATGCCGGCCTTGTTTCTGCCTCGTCCGCGGGAAGCGTTCGATTTCCGGCCGTTCGATTTTCGAACGGCCGGTTTCTTTTCGGCCATCGGTTCCCGGCGGCGTGCCGGGCCGCGCGACGCCGTGCGGGCGCGCGTTGGCTGGCGCGCGCATTGCTTGCGGTGGTGGGTGACCCGACGGCCGTCGAGGCGCCGGGACGGAGTACGATAGTCGCTACGCTCGCCGCCGGCTGCGGTCGGGCGCCCCACATAGTCGACAAAAAGGCCGCTGCGACGGCCTTGCGGTTCGTGCCGTCACGAAACCGCCAGGAGACAGACATGCAACAGAGAGGCACGCCGATGGACTGGTTTCCCAGTCCACACCATGACGCGAGCATCATGGCCGCATGGGAGCATCTGGTGACAGGCAGCGAGTGGCGCTCGCCCGACGTACGCGGCGTGGTCGACGATTCGTGGCAGCGCTGTCTCGTCAGTCGCGTCGATCCCGGCGTCGACCGCGCGCCGCCGCCGCTCGACGAAGACGGGCTCGTGCAGTGGCGCACGTCGAACGGTCGCCTCGTCGATGCCAGCCTGCCGCTGATGCAGCAGACCCGGGATTTCCTTTCGCAGACGGGCACGGTGATGCTGCTGGCCGATCCGAGCGGGATGATCCTCCAGCAGGAGGGCGACATGCGGATCGTCGAGCCTGCGCGCGAGGTCGGCCTCATTCCGGGCTGCGAGTGGACCGAACTGAATTGCGGCACCAATGCGATCGGCACCGCACTTGCGCTCAGGCAGCCGGTGCAGATCCATGGCGCGGAGCACTTTTGCGCGGGCATCAAGCGCTGGACCTGCTCGGCCACCGTCATCCAGGATCCGCGTGACGGGCACGTATTGGGCGTGATCGACATTTCGGGGCTCGCGCAGACCTACAACCCATACAGCCTTGCGCTCGCAGTGTCGCTTGCGGGCCGTATCGAAAGCCGGCTCGCGAAGGAGGGCATGGCGCGCCGCCTGAGCCTGCTTGACCGCTGCGCGTCACGCTTCGGTGCGTCTTCCGCCGATGCGGTGATCGTCGTCGACGAGCGCGGCCGACTCGTCAAGGCCAACGCGCAGGTCGTTCCGGTGTTGCGCCGGCTCGGATTCGATATCCGGTGCGACGCGGCGTTCGCGCTGCCCGAACTCGAGCACTACGCGGGCGACGGCCGCCTGCCGGCAAGTGCGCCGGCATGGCTGTCGCGCAGCCACATCGAAACCGTGCGGGACGGCGCGGATGTGCTCGGCTACATGATCGTGACGCCGGGCATCGCGAATCCCCGCGGGGCCGTCCCGATCGCGCGCGGACGGGAACGGCACGGCAGCGAGCCGCGAGGGTTCGAGCGCATCGTCGGCGACAGCGCCGCATTGCGGGAAGCCGTGAATCGTGCGCGCCAGCTCGCGCCATCCAGGGTGCCGGTGCTGCTGCTCGGCGACACCGGCGTCGGCAAGGAGCTGTTCGCGCAGGGTATCCACCAGGCGAGCGATCGCGCCGACGGTCCGTTCGTTGCGCTCAACTGCGGCGGGTTGTCGAGAGACCTTCTTGCCAGCGAGTTGTTCGGCTACGCGGAAGGCGCATTTACCGGCGCACGCAAGTCCGGTGCGGCGGGCAAGATCGAAGCGGCCGATGGCGGCACGCTGTTTCTCGACGAGATCGGGGAAATGCCGCTCGACATCCAGCCGCATCTGCTGCGCGTGCTGGAGGAGAGCGAGATCTACCGCCTCGGCGAGAATACGCCGCGCAGGGTGAATTTCCGGCTGGTCGCGGCCACGCACCGGGATCTGAAGGACGCCGTCGCGAAAGGCCAGTTCCGGATGGATCTGTACTACCGGATCGCGGTCACGACTGTGTCGATTCCGAGCTTGCGCGAGCGCGGCGAGGATCTGCCGGCGCTGATTGCGCATTGGCTCGGGCATCTGTGCGAGTCCTATGGCCTCTCCCCGAGGTCGTTCGACGACGATGCGTATGCGTGCCTGTTGCGCTATCCGTGGCCCGGCAATGTGCGTGAACTGCGGAACGCGATCGAGGGGGCGCTGCTGCTGTCGGACAGCCCGGTGATCAAGGCCGACAAGCTGCCTGCCGAGATCGGCGCGGGGGCGTCGATCGACGCATTCGCCGCTCGGCCCGCCGACACGCTCGCGCCGGATGCGGGCGACTCGTTGAAGAAGGCCGAGGCGGAATCGATCCGCCGTGCGCTTGTGCGTCATGCCGGCAACCTGACGAAGGCGGCGAGTCAGCTCGGCATCGCGAAGAGCACGCTCTATGAAAAGATCCGCAAGTATCGCTTGCTCGACGCAGTGAGCGACGGCCGGGGGCGCGCGAAGTAAGTCGCGGCTGGCCTGCCCGCGCGGCGGGCGGGCCAGCTGGTTTTCCGCTCTGGCCATCTCGCCCTCCCGGGCCGCGCGTGCCGTCATTTTGCAAAAAATGACGATGTCGCCGGGCCGGTCGCTCTATGCTCCATATTTTTTGCGATAAGACGCCAGGGTCGGCAAAATGGCGCGTGCGCCAGCTTGTCATCCGGGTGCCGCGTGCGTCGTGTATCGACAGGTCTGAACGGGTCTACACGACTGGCCGGGCGGTGCCGCCGTGCGATAACGAGCCTGACGCTGCCCGCCGCAATGGGAATCAATCGCCTGCCGGGGGCTGTCCGGTCAGCACAACGACAAGGAAGGGAGAGCCGGCAATGAGGCTGGACGACGAAAGAGAAAGCATGAACGTCGAGGATCGCCGGGGCGCCGGCGGTTTCGGCGGCGGGCGCGGCGCGACGATCGGCATCGGCACGATCGTGGTTGCGCTGGCCGCGTCGTATTTCTTCGGGATCGACCCGCGCGTGGTGCTCGAAGGCGCATCGGCGCTGCAGGGCCGCCAGCAGCAGGCGCAGCCCGCGCCGGCGCAGCGCCAGGGCGCGCCGGCGAACGATCCGGGCTCGGTGTTTACGCGCAAGGTGCTCGGCAATATCGAGCGCACGTGGACGGGCGTGTTCAACACGCAGCTGCATGCGCAGTACGAGCCGCCGAAGCTCGTGATGTTCACGAACTCGACGCCGACTGCATGCGGCACGGGCCAGACGGCGATGGGGCCGTTCTACTGTCCGGCCGACCGCAAGGTCTATATCGATCTCGGCTTCTACGACGAGTTGCGCAAGCGCTTCGGCGCCGGAGGCGATTTCGCGCAGGCTTATGTGATCGCGCACGAAGTCGGCCATCACGTGCAGAACCTGCTCGGTATTTCCGACAAGGTCGACGCCGCACGCAGGCGTTCGAGCCAGGCGCGCTCGAACGCGCTGTCGGTGCGGATGGAACTGCAGGCCGACTGCTTCGCCGGCGTGTGGGCGAACAACGCGCAGCGTGCGAACCAGCGGCTGATGGAACCCGGCGATTTCGAGCAGGGGCTGAAGGCGGCGGCCGCGATCGGCGACGATCGCCTGCAGCAGCAAGGGCAGGGTTATGTCGTGCCGGAAAGCTTCACGCACGGCAGCAGCGACCAGCGCGTGTACTGGCTGCGGCGCGGGATGCAGGCGGGCGAGGTGAGCGCCTGCGATACGTTCGCCGCGAACGCACGCTGACGGAAGGCGCGCGCCGTCGCGCGCCCGCATTGTCCCTGCCACACCGGCTACACCGGCTACACCGGCTACACCGGCCGAATCCGCCGAACCGGGACGATTTGCCGATTTGCGCTCACCGGCGCTTTTCGGCGCCGGTAGGCTGGCCCGAACTTCGACGCGTTCGCCCGCCAGCCGATTCCACCATGCCGACCCCATCCGTTCCCGCCGACCAGGGCGCCGCCGACTGGCAACGCGCGCTGCGCGCGTGCGTGGACGCGTTCGACGCGTTCGCGAGCCCGTCCGCGATCGTGTTCTACCGGCTCGACCAGAGCGGCGAACCGGCCGATTTCGAACTGTTCGGGATGCCGGAGTCGATGCATCGCACCTATGTCGCGCGCTACAGGATGCTCGATCCGCTGCATCCGTCGCGTTGCGCGGCAGGGGAATGCGCGGTCGTCACGCTCGCTTCCCAATTGCCTGACGAAAGGCGCGAGGCGTCCGCGTACTGGACCCGTTTCCTGCGGCGGCACGATGTGGCGGACGTCGTCGAGATCTGGTTGCGCGACGCGGGCCGCACGGTCGGTGCGTTTTCGTTGCTGCGCTTCGGGATGGGTGAAGCGATCGGCGGTGTGGCTGGAAATAGCACGGCGGGCCGGTTCGCGCCGGGCGAGATCGATGCGCTCGCGCGGCTGCAGCCTGTCGTCGAAGCCGCGCTGAGCCCGCTGCTGCGCACGCGGCGCGGGATTCACCGGATCGGCTGCGAGGAACGGCTGACCTATCGCGAGGAACAGATCGCGCGCCTCGTGCGCGACGGCCGCTCGAACAAGGAGATCGCGCGCGATCTCGCGCTCGGCCAACCGACCGTCAAGACGCACCTGATGCGCATGTACCGCAAGCTCGGCGTGTCGAATCGCACCGAGCTGGTCGGGGCGCTGTTCCTGTGATTCAGCGGATAATCGCGGTCCGGATATCGAACCTTTCGCGATCGCGGATTCATGAATACCAAATCACTGCTGGCCGCGTTGCTCGTCTCGTTGGGTTCCGCCACGGCCTTCGCGCAAGACAGCGACCACGACGCCTGCATCGTGCTGCAACCGACCCGGATTTCCACCGACGACGTCGGTCATGCCGGTGACTATCCGGGCGACGGCTGGCTCGGACTGGCACCGGACGGGAACCGCTGGACGCTCGCGCCGGCACGCATCCGGTTCGAACCGACGCAGCCGGACGACGAGGCAGTCGACATCACGTCCGACCTGAAAAAAGCCATTGCGCTGTTTCATTGCAAACCGCTCAGGAAGGGCAGGGTCGACGCGGCGAATCTGGCGTTCCAGAACGACGGAACGACGATCGAACCCGGCGTCAGACCGCTGCGTTTCGGTTTTCACGGCCGCCAGTACGATCTGCGCCACACCGCATCCGGTTCGGTGATTGCCGAAGGTGGCGGCAAGCGCTCGGTCCTGCATGACTTCGGCGGCAGCACGCCGCCGTTCCGCGCGTCGCTGATATGGGCGGGCGATCTCGATCGCGACGGGCGGCCGGACTTCCTGATGAAATTCGAAAGCGAGATCGGCGCCGGCTTCTGCCTGTTCACGTCGGGCGATGCAAAGGAAAACGAACTGGTCGGGCCCGCGAGCTGCATGGACGTCAGCGGCTGACCGCCAATTGACTCGAATACCGGCTGACTGAATACGCCGACGGGTCGTTCATCCCCATTCAGCGCGTCCCCCGCGTCTGCCCTGTCGTCTCCGGCGCACACCGCCGTTTCCCCCACGCGCTGCCAATTTGCGCTCACCGAGCGCGATCCCTCGTCGATACAGTGGTCCGACGCCCGCGTGCCCACGCGCACGCGGTCCAGCCACGACAATCCTCGAGACGCCCATGAGCAACACGAACTTCGTCGCCGTCAGCGACACCGTGCGCACCTTCGTTGCGCGCGATTTCGGCCTCTTCATCGACGGTGAAATGCAGCCCGCGCACGCGGTTGCGCGGCTCGACGTGTACGACCCCGCGACGGCCGAGCGGCTCGCAACGGTCGCGGATGCCGACGAGCACGACGTCGACCGCGCGGTCGCCAGCGCGAAGCACGCGTTCGACACGCGCGTGTGGAGCGGCCTGCGTCCGGCCGACCGCGAACGCATCCTGCTGAAACTCGCCGACCTGATCGAACGCGACGCCGAAACGCTCGCGCAGCTCGAAACGCTGAACCAGGGCAAGTCGATCCACGTGTCGCGCGCGATCGAGGTCGGCGCAAGCGTCGAATACGTGCGCTACATGGCCGGCTGGGCGACCAAGATTACCGGCCAGACGCTCGACGTGTCGATCCCGTTCCCGCCAGGCACGCGCTATACGGCCTATACGCGCAAGGAGCCCGTCGGCGTGGTCGCCGCGATCGTGCCGTGGAATTTCCCGCTGATGATCGCGGTGTGGAAGCTGATTCCCGCGCTCGCGGCCGGCTGCACGATCGTGCTGAAGCCGTCGCCGGAAACGCCGCTCACCGCGCTGCGCCTCGCCGAACTCGCGCGCGAAGCCGGCGTGCCGCCCGGCGCGTTCAACGTCGTCACGGGCGGCCGCACGTGCGGCGCCGCGCTCGCGAGCCACCCGTCGATCGCGAAGATCTCGTTCACCGGCTCGACCGCGACCGGCAAGCTGGTCGGCGCGGCCGCCGTGCAGAACATGACGCGCTTCTCGCTCGAACTCGGCGGCAAGAACCCGATCGTGATGCTCGACGACATCGACGTCGCGCAGGCGCTCGACGGCGTCGCCGCCGGCGCGTTCTTCAACCAGGGGCAGGTGTGCGCGGCCGCGTCGCGTATCTACGTGCATCGCAGCAAGTTCGCGCAGCTCGCGGACGGCCTCGCGGGCGTCGCGCAGTCGATGAAGCTCGGCGCGGGCCTCGACACGACCGCGCAGATCAACCCGCTCGTCTCCGCGCACCATCGCGACAAGGTCGTCCAGCACATCGAAGGCGCGCGCCGCGCCGGCCTCACGTTTCTCGCGGGCGGCACGCCGGCCGACGACCTGCCCGGCTATTTCGTGAAGCCGGCCGTGATCGCCGATCCGCATCCGGACAGCGCGATCGTGCGCGACGAGGTGTTCGGCCCGGTGATCGTCGTCGTGCCGTTCGACGACGCGGCCGACGCCGTGCGCCTCGCGAACGCGTCGCCGTACGGCCTCGCCGCGAGCATCTGGAGCAACGACCTGAAGTGCGTGATGAACCTCGTGCCGCAGATCGAAGCCGGCACCGTGTGGGTGAACTGCCATATCCCGCTCGATCCGTCGATGCCGTTCGGCGGCTACAAGCAATCGGGCATCGGCCGCGAGTTCGGCCAGTACGCGATCGAAGGCTTCACCGAAACCAAATCCGTCTGCATCGCGCACTGACGCGCGGCGCGAACCTCGAACCCGAACGACCCAGGTTCAAACGATCCGACAGTGGAGACTGCAATGAGCTACAACGAAGCGAAATTCTGGCACCCGATGGTGCACCCGAACGAAATGAAGCAGCGCAAGCCGATCCGCATCGTGCGCGGCGACGGCTGCTACGTGTTCGACGAACAGGGCCGAAAGCTCGTCGACGGCGTCGCGGGCCTGTGGAACGTGAACGTCGGCCACAACCGCAAGGAAGTGAAGGACGCGATCGTGCGCCAGCTCGACGAGCTCGAATACTTCCAGCTGTTCGACGGGATCTCGCATCCGCGCGCGGAAGAGCTGTCGAAGAAGGTGATCGACATGCTCGAACCGGAAGGGATGCGCCGCGTGTTGTACAGCTCGGGCGGCTCCGACGCGATCGAGACCGCGCTGAAGATCGCGCGCCAGTACTGGAAGGTGCGCGGCCAGGCCGATCGTACGAAGTTCATCTCGCTGAAGCAGGGTTATCACGGCACGCACTTCGGCGGCGCGTCGGTGAACGGCAACACGGTGTTCCGCCGCAACTACGAGCCGAACCTGCCCGGCTGCTTCCATGTCGAGACGCCGTGGCTGTATCGCAACCCGTTCACGCAGGATCCGGAGGAACTCGGCCGGATCTGCGCGGAAATGCTCGAGCGCGAGATCCAGTTCCAGAGCCCCGACACGGTTGCCGCGTTCATCGCGGAGCCGATCCAGGGCGCGGGCGGCGTGATCGTGCCGCCGGCCAACTACTGGCCGCTCGTGCGCGAGGTGTGCGATCGCTACGGCGTACTGCTGATCGCCGACGAGGTCGTGACGGGCTTTGGCCGCAGCGGCAGCATGTTCGGCAGCCGCGGCTGGGGCGTGCGCCCGGACATCATGTGTCTTGCGAAGGGGATCTCGTCGGGCTACGTACCGCTCGGGGCGACGGTCGTGAACGCGCGGATCGAGGACGCGTTCGCCGCGAATGCGGACTTCGGCGGCGCGATCATGCACGGCTACACGTATGCGGGCCACCCGGTCGCGTGCGCGGCCGCGATCGCGAGCCTCGACATCGTCGTGAAGGAAGACCTGCCGGCGAATGCGGCGAAGCAGGGCGCGTATCTGCTCGAAGCGCTGCAGCCGTTCGCGGAACGCTTCGCGTCGGTCGGCGAGGTGCGCGGCAAGGGGCTGATGCTCGCGCTCGACCTCGTCGCGAACAAAGCGACGCGCGAGCCGATCGACCCGCTGTCCGGTTATGCGAACGCGGTCGCGGAAGTCGCGCGCGAGAACGGCGTGCTGGTGCGGCCGGTCGGCACGAAGATCATCCTGTCGCCGCCGCTCGTGATCCAGCGCGAACAGCTCGACCGGATCGTCGACGCGCTCGCGGCGGGCTTCGAGGCCGTGCCGTTCGCGTGACGGCAGGAGGGCATGACGGCATGAGCGCGTGACCGCAAACCGGCGGCGGGGGGCCTGGCCGTCGCCGCCGCCGCCGGTTTGCCGATTTGCGCTATGACCGGATTATTTTGCCTGCGTATTTTTTCGACATCGGATCAAGTGTGATCGACAGGAGACCCGGGTGCCGAAGCGCTGAAGCGCCGCCCCCGGGCCGATCGTGAAGCATGCGACTGGAGCACGGGCCGAAGCGCCGGCACCGGTCGACAAACGAAGGAGACAAAGATGTCGGGATGGTCGGGAGTTACCGGCGCCGCGGGCGATACGTCCGCCGGCACGCCGGCCGAAGCGGGCGGCGGCACGGCGCTGAAGGTGGGCGCGGTCGGCTTTCCGACCGCGCTGGCGAGCGCCGTCGGCCTCATCATGGCAAGCCCGGTGATCCTCACCGCGACGTCGGGCTTCGGGATGGGCGGCTGGGCGTTCGCGGTCGCGATGATCATCGCGTTCGTGATGATGCAGGCGCAGGCGACCACGTTCTCCGAAGCCGCCGCGATGCTGCCGACGGCCGGCTCGGTTTACGATTACCTGTCGTGCGGGCTGGGCCGCTTCTGGGCGATCACCGGCACGATTTCCGCGTATTTCCTCGTGCACGTGTTCGCCGGCACGGCGGAGACGATCCTGAGCGGCATCATGGCGCTCGTCAATTTCGAATCGCTGAACGCCGCGTTCGAGAAGCACAACAGCTCCTGGCTCGTCGGCGTCGGCCTCGTAATCACGTTCGCGATCACCAACATCATCGGCATCAAGGTGTTCAGCAAGCTCGAGATCGTGCTGACGGCCGGCATGTGGCTGTCGCTGATGATCTTCGGGATCCTCGGGCTCGCGGCCGCGCCGGCCGTGCACCTCGACGGCTGGTTCGGCGGCTCGGAAGTCGGCACGTCGGTGCCGGCCGTGCTGTCGCTGGTCGGGATGGCGATGTTCATGTTCGTCGGCTGCGAGTTCGTCACGCCGCTCGCGCCGGAAATGAAAGCGCCGGGCCGCACGATCCCGCGTGCGATGACGATCGGCCTCGTCGGCGTCGCGATCTGCATGTTCCTGTACGGCGCCGCGATCCGCCGCCAGGTCGCGAACGTGCCCGTGAGCCCCGACGGCCTCACGCACCTGCTCGACACGCCGGGCGCGATTCCCGCGTTCGCGCTGCAGGTGCTCGGCCCGTTCGGCCGCATCTGGTTCGGCATCGCATTCCTGTTCGCGGGCGCCGCCACGATCAACACGCTGATGGCCGGGCTGCCGCGCATCCTGTACGGGATGGCGATCGACGGCGCGCTGCCGCGCTGCTTCGCGTACCTGCATCCGCGCTTCAAGACGCCGGTGGTCGGCATCGTCGCGGCGGCGGTCGTGCCGATCTTCCATGCATGGCTGATCAACGGCAATCTCGACAGCATCCTGCACCTCGTGCTCGCCGCGACCTGCGCGTGGGGCACCGCGTACCTGCTCGTCACCGCGTCGGTCGTGATGCTGCGCATCCGCCGCCCGGACCTGCCGCGCCCGTACCGTTCGCCGCTGTTCCCGCTGCCGCAGATCGTGTCGAGCGTCGGCATCGTGCTCGCGATCTGGTACATCACGCCGCCCGGCATGAACGCGCGCGACATCTACGTGCCGTTCGGCGCGATGCTCGGGCTTACCGCGCTGTACGCGCTGTTCTGGACGCTGGTCGTGCAGCGCCGGCATCCGTTCAAGCCGGTGCCGGTCGAGGAAGTGCTGCGCAACGAGCACGTCGCATCGTGAAGGCCGCGCTCGCCCGGTGGCGCGCGGCGCCCGATGCGCCGCCGCCCGGCCACCGGCCCGGCGCGATCGCCGCGCGCGTGCTCGCCGACCTGCATGCCGTGCGCGATACCGATGGTGTGGGCAGTCCGACGGTAAGGCTACCGAACGGCGTGTGCGTAAACGTCGAAGAGCACGTCGAGCGCCAGCTCCTGATGCATACGGTCAGCGTGAAGGTGGCGGTGACCGTATGCGGCCCGGCCGCGCAGGGCCGCGCGCGCGTGCGGCAGACCGGCTGGCTGCGCCGCACGGGCATCGATGCGATACCCGCGCCGGAATGCGACTCCGGATTCGTCGATACGGTGGCTGCGCTGGTCGCAGAGCCGTCGCTGGCCGACGCGCTGCGGCCGCTGCACCTGACCGACTGCGCGGTCGACGCGCGCGACGGCCGCTGGACGCTCGCGATCGTGCCGTTCGGCGGCAGCGAGGTCGTGAACCGGATGCCGTCGTTTCGACGCTACGTTCGGCTGACCGGTGAGCAGGCTGCTGCGTTGTCGGCGGCCTGTCTTGCATTCGAAACGGCACTGCGCAGGTTTTTGCGCGGGTAAGCTGTGGCGTTGCGGCGGGGCGAACGCCTCGGTCGCATTCAGGAATCAGGGTTTTACCGGAGGCGCCGATGTTGTTCCAGTCACGCTCGCACGAAGACGTGCACGACCACGGGCTCGCGATCGCGGGCTGGCATCAGGTCTACCGCCAGATGACGCCGGGCCGCTTCAGGGGCACGGTCACGCAGGTGCTGTACGACGATTTCCACTTCTTCCGCGAAACGACCAACCGGCGCGTCGCGCAAACCGGGCTCGCGCCGGCCGGGCGCACGTCGCTCGCGGTGCCGCTGTCCGTGCCGCTCGCGGGCACGTTCCAGGGCCAGCCGGTCGACGGCTATGCGTTGCTCGCGCTGCGCGCCGGCGAGGATTTCGAATTCCATACGCCGGAAGGGATGGGGCTCGTCGGGATCAGCGCGGCGTCCGACATGGTCGACGAGCTGTGCGAGGCCGAATTCGGCGCGGCCGGCGCGCGCAAGCTGCGGCACGTGACGCGGCTGTCCGACGCGCAGGGTGTCGCGCTCGGCGTGCGGCTGTCGTCGCTGATCGACGATGCGCAGCACAACCCGGGCCACCTCGAATACGCGGCCACCCGCAAGATGTTTCGCGATGCGATGCTCGGCATGTTTCTCGATGCGCTCGAACAGGGCATCGGCGTCGAGCGCCGCGACATCACGCATGCTACCTACAGCGATATCGTGAGCCGCTGCGAGAAGCATCTGCGCGACCGGCCCGAAGAACCCGTCACCGTGCTCGAGCTGTGCCGCGCGCTGCGCTGCAGCCGCCGCACGCTGCAAACCAGCTTCCAGCGCGTTGCCGACGTCACGCCGGTCGGCTATCTGCGCACGATCCGGCTGAACGCGGTGCGGCGCATGCTGCGCACGACGTCCGTGCAGCAGCTCGGCATCGGCGAGGCCGCCGCGAGCTGGGGTTTTACGCATCTCGGCTATTTCGCGCGCGAGTATCGCGACCTGTTCGGCGAGCTGCCTTCCCAGACGACGCGTCCCGACTGACGCACGCGTACCGCGACGGCGCCGTCGGGCACCGTCGCGGGCGGCGCGATCCACCGTTTGCCGATTTGCGATAGAGGTCCTGAATTTTCGCTGGATAGAGTCCCGTCACCCATATCGACAACACCATCGGTTTGCACTGCGAATCGACGACACCAGAGGACGGGACATGAAGATCGGACGACGACTGGCCGCGGCCGCGGCTACGCTGGGTTGCATGCACGCGCATGCGCAGACCTCGGGCAGCGTGACGCTGTACGGCACCGTGGACACCGGTGTCATCTACTCGACAAACCAGCAGTTCACGCGCGCCGACGGCAGCACGGGCGGCGGCCATGCGTGGCAGATGGGCGGCGGCAACCTTGTGCCGTCCCGCTTTGGGTTCCAGGGCGCCGAGCCGCTCGGCGGCGGGCTCGATGCGGTGTTCACGCTCGAACAGCAGTTCCTGTCCGCGAACGGGCAGGCGCTGCAGGGCGGCACCGCATTCAGCCGGCAGGCGTGGGTCGGGCTGCGCCAGGACGGGATCGGCACGCTCGGCCTCGGCCGGCAATACGACTCGTACACCGACATGCTCGGCGCCTATGTGTCGAGCAACAACTGGGCGACGCCGTACGGGTCGCATCTCGGCGACGTCGACAACCTGAACGCCGCGTTCAATTTCAACAACGCGGTGAAGTTCACCAGCGCCGATTTCAACGGCCTCACGTTCGGCGGCACGTTCAGCTTCGGCGGGCAGGCCGGCGACTTTTCCGCGAAACGCGGTTATGCGGTGGCCGCGACGTACACGCGCGCGCCGGTGGCGTTCTCGGTCGGCTACCTCGACCTGCATCAGCCGCTCGACGCGGCGCTCGGCGGCGCGAGCGGCTATATCGGCGATTTCGCGTGCAGCAACCCGGGCGCGATGTACTGCCTGCTGCAGGACGCCGGCTCGATGCGCGCGTTCGGCGCGGGCGGCTCGGTGACGCTCGGCGCGGCGACGGTCGCGCTCACCTACACGCATACGCGCCTCGGTGACAGCCGCTATTTGTCGACCGCCGCGCAGCCGCGCACGCAGGCGTTCACGTTCGACATCGGCGAGCTGAACGTCACGTACATGTTCACGCCCGCGTTGCAGGGCGGCGTCGCGTACATCTTCAATGCCGCGCACACCGACGGGCGCGGCACGACGCGTTTTCACCAGCTGAATGTCGGCACGAACTACAGCCTGTCGAAGCGCACGGCGCTGTATGCGGTCGCGATCGGCCAGATCGCGAGCGGCGCTGGGCTCGGCACCGACGCGAACGGCAACGCGGCGAACTACGCGCAGATCCCGGTGCTCGCGAACAGCAATTCGAGCCGGCAACTGGCGGTGATGGCCGGGATCCGCGTGAACTTCTGACGGGGGCCGAGGCGGCAAGCGGGGCGGGGCAGCGGGGCAGCGGGGCACGGCGGCCGCCTCTTCCGCCGCGTGCCATAAATTCTTAACGATCGGCGTGAACAATGGCGTTCGCTTCAGGCAGCCGGAAGCGTCGCCCGCGTTGCACACGTGTGCAACGCCCAGTTGTCCCGCCACCACGCCGAACGAGAGAGACCCCATGACCTTGCTGAGCCGCCTGCGCGTGCTGTCCGCCGCCCTTGCGCTGTCCTTCGCCGCCACGCACGCTGTTGCCGCGGACCTCGTCATCGCAGGCCGCGACGACATCTACGGCAAGGGGCTGGCCGACGCCGTCGCCGGCTTCAACAAACTGCACCCCGGCACCGAGATTGAGCTGCTCAAGCTGCCGAACGCGAACCTGTACCAGAAACTCAAGCTGTCGATGCGCGAAGGCACCGGCGCGTACGACCTCGTGATGATGGACGACACGTGGGCGCCCGAATTCATCGGCAACGGCTGGCTGAAGCCGCTGCCGGCGTCGCTCGCGGACGCCGATCTCGTGCCGTCCGCCGTCGCGCTCGGCCGCAACGCAGCCGGCGCGCTGTACGCGCTGCCGATCGTCGGCAATGTCGAGATGTTCGCGTATCGCAAGGACCTGCTCGCGAAATACAAGCTGCAGCCGCCGCGCAACTGGGACGACGTGCTGAAGATCGCGCAGACGGTCGGCGGTGCGGACAAGAGCGTGTCGGGCGTCGTGTTTCGCGGCACGAAGGGCAATCCGGTCGTGACGGGCTTCCTGCCGATCCTGTGGGCGTACGGCGGCGACGTGTTCGACCATGCCGGCAACGTGACGATCGATTCGCGCGAGGCGCAGGCCGCGCTGAAGACGTTCCTCGCGCTGAAGGCGTCCGCACCGAAGGACGTCGACGTGTACGGCGCGGCGGAAGTGCGCGATGCGCTGCAGCGCGGCACGGCCGCGCAGTCGATCGAGGTGTGGCCCGCGTGGGTGCCGGCGCTCGACGATCCGAAGCAGTCGCGCGTGGTCGGGCAAATTGCGCTGCAGCCGCCGCCGGGGCAGACCGCCGGCCCCGCGCCGATGCTCGGCATCTGGCAGATGGGCATTCCGAAGGATGCGCCGCACGCGAAGCTCGCACAGGACTTCCTGGCTTACCTGACCGCCCGCGACACGCAGACGCGCCTCGCCGGAATCGGCATTCCGCCGACCCGTCGCAGCGTGTTCGCCGATCCGGCGCTGGTGCGCCAGTACCGCTGGTATCCCGATCAACTGAAGGCGCTCGAGGCCGGCCGTGCGCGGCCGCGCGTGAAGGATTGGCAGCAGGTCGAGAGTATTCTCGGCGACCAGCTCCAGCTCGCGCTGACCGGGCAGTCGGCGCCCGACGCCGCGCTGCGCCAGGCACAGCAGAAGATCGCACAGGCGATGGCCGCGGCCGGCAAGTGACGGCTCGCCTCGATATGTCACCCGGAACCCGCGCATGAAAACCTTCGGCCGCAGCCTGCCGTTCGTTGCGCTGCTCGGTCCTGCACTGCTGGTGCTCGCCGCGCTCGCGCTGTATCCGGTCGCGCAGGTGCTGATCGACTCGTTCTGCCGGGTCGACTACGCGGCCGGCCGCCGCGCGTTCGCGGGGCTCGCGAACTATCGCGCGGTGCTCGGCGACGACGCGTTCGCGGCCGGTTTCGGCAATACGCTGCGCTTCACGATCGTCGCGTCGCTTGCCGAGGTCGCACTCGGCTTCGGCCTCGCGCTGCTGTTCGTGCGCGCGTTTCCGGGGCGGCGCATTGCGCTGCCGCTCGCGATCCTGCCGATGATGCTGTCCACGCTCGTGTGCTCGGCGATCTGGCGCAACTGGCTCAACTTCGACGGCTTCCTGAATGCGCTTCTTGCGGCGTTCGGCGTCGAAGGCGTGCGCTGGCTGTCCGATCCGCATCTCGCGCTGTGGTCGCTCGCGCTCGTCGACGTATGGCAGTGGACGCCGATGGCGTTCCTGATCGTGCTGGCCGGGCTGCAGTCGATTCCCGGCGAACTGTACGAAGCCGCGCGCACCGACGGCGCGAGCGAGTGGCAGTGCCTGCGCGACATCACGCTGCCGCTCGCGGCGCCGCAGATCGGCCTCGCGCTGCTGCTGCGCTCGATCGACACGTTCAAGCTGTTCGACAAGGTCTATGCGCTGACGGGCGGTGGCCCCGGCAACGCCACGCAGACGCTGTCGACCTATATCTACGACACGGGCTTCCGCTTCTTCAACGTCGGTCCGGCGAGTGCCGCGTCGGTGCTGATGCTCGCGGCGTCCGCGCTGCTGGTCTCGGGGTATGTATGGCAGACGGTTCGCAAGCGGCGCGCATGACGGCGCAACCCGCGGGCATCTCACGCGCGCGAACGGGCGCCGCATTCGGTCGCGCGGTGCCGTGGGCGCTGCGCATCGCCGCGCTCGCGCTGTTGCTGCTGCCATGTCTGTGGATGGCCGGCGCGGCGTTCATGCCGACGCTCGAGCGCCTCGATCATCCGTTGCGGATCTGGCCGGCCGCGCCGACCGTCGAGCATTTCGCGTCGGTGTGGTCCAACGGCATCGGCGCGCCGCTCTTCAATTCGCTGCTGGTCGGATTCGGCACGACGCTGCTCGCGCTGGCGCTCGCATTTCCGGCCGCGTATGCGCTCGTGCGGCTGCGGTTCCCGGCACGGCTCGATTTGCTGTTCCTGGTGCTGGTACTGGCGTTGAAGCTGATGCCACCGATCACGATCGCGGTGCCGCTGTTCGCGCTCGCGAAGCGGCTGCACCTGCTCGATTCGACGCTCGGCCTGATGCTCGCGTATCAGATCTACGCGTTGCCTATGGCGATCTGGATGCTGCTCGCGTTCGTGCGCGACGTGCCGGTCGAATACGAGGAGGCGGCCTGCATCGACGGTGCGGGGCTCGCGCGGCGGCTCGTGCAGATCGTGCTGCCGCTGTGCGCGCCGGGGCTGATCGCGACCGCGATCTTCGTGTTCATCGCCGCATGGAACGAGTTCCTGATCGCGCTGCTGTTCGTGTCGACGCCGAGCCGCTTCACGCTGCCGCTTGCGATTGCCGGTTATGTGACGGAGAACGGCATCGACTGGGGCGACCTGATGAGCGCGGGACTGATGGCGTCGCTGCCCACGCTGGCCGTGGCCGGCTATGTGCAGCGCTACCTGTTGCGCGGGTTCGCGGGCGGGTTGAAGTGACGCGCGGCAACGCCGCGCCCGATTTCACCGTGTCATGCGCAGCTATGCCGCACCACCTGCGTGACCGGCACGACACGCGTGCGCGACGGGCCGTCGAACGTCTGCATCCGGTCGGCGAGCAGGTCGATCGCAGCGTGCGCGAGGCCGCGCGTGTCTTGCCGGAGCGTCGTCAGCCGATAGGCGTCGTATTCGGCGGCCGGGATGTCGTCGAAGCCGATCACGCGCAGGTCGTCCGGCACGCGCAACCCGAATTCGCGGCGCGCGGCGTCGATCACGCCGAGCGCGAGCAGGTCGGACGAACAGAACACGCCGTCGGGCCGCTCGCCGGACGCGAACAGTTGCCGTGCGGCGTCGATCCCGCATGCATGCGTGTCGGACGGCGTGTCGAGCACGCGCGCGAGCGTCGCGTCGAATGCGTCGCCGCGCCCGATTGCCTGCTCGAACGCCGCGGCGCGCGCCTGCGCGCTGTAGCTCGCGCCGCGCGGCCCGACGAACGCGAGCCGGCGCGCGCCGGCCCGCACGAGCCGCTGAGCCGCATGGACGGCGCCCGCCGCGTTGTCGCTGACGACGACATCCGCGCCCGGCAGGTTCGCGTCGCGGTTGATCATCACGACGGGGATCCGGTGTTCGAGATACTGCTGCGCCACCGACAGCGGCGGCGACGCGGAAGTCATCACGAGGCCCGCGATCCGGTAGCTGAGCAGTTGTTCCAGCGACTGCCGGACCTGGCGCGGATCTTCCGCATTGGTCACGAGCGGTGTGAGCGCGCGCTGCCCGAGTGCGGCCATCAGGTCCGACAGCAGCCGTGCACGAAACGGATTCTCGAAGCCGGCCGTCACGACGCCGATCATGCTGCTGCGCTGCGTGATCATGTCGCGCGCGATCAGGTTGACCTGGTAGCCGAGCGCACGCGCGGCGACCATTACGCGTTCGCGCGTTTGCGGCGCGATGCTCGCCGTCGGCGAGAACGCGCGCGACACCGCGGAGCGCGATACACCGGCGCGCGCCGCGACATCCGACGCCGTTACCCACGGTTTTCTTTCCTTGTCATTCATTGAGTCATGATCCGTTCGAGCCACGATACGTGCACGCCGCTCGCCGACTGGATGTCGGCGCTCGACGATGCGCGGCTACTGCATACGCTGACCCTACCGGGCAGCCATGACACCTGTGCGTATACGGTCGACGATCGGCTCGTGCGCACGCAGCGCGCAACGCTTGATGCGCAGCTCGCGCACGGCGTGCGGCTGCTCGACATCCGCTGCCGGCACGTGCGCGACGCGTTCGACATCCATCACGGCGGCGTCGCGCTCGGCATGACGATCGACGATGTGCTGGCAACTTGTACGCGCTTTCTCGATGCGCATCCGCGCGAATGCATCGTGATGTCGGTGAAGGACGAATGGCCGGCGCACGCGTGCACGCGCAGTTTCGATGCGACGTTCGATGCGCATTGCGCGCGGCACCCGCGGTTGCGCTGGCATGTCGGCGCCACGCTGCCCGTGCTCGGCGACGTGCGCGGCGCGGTCGTGCTGCTGCGGCGTTTTCGCAGCGGCCGGCCGCTCGGTATCGACCTGACCGCGTGGCCCGACAACGCGACGTTCACGATCGATCATCCCGACGGTGCATTCGTGATCCAGGACGAATACCGTGTGCCGGTGGCCGCGTCGATCGGCTGGAAGTGGCGCGCGATCGACGCGCTCCTCACGCACCTGCCGACACCGGAAAGCGGCCGCTGGGCGATCAACTTCTGCAGCGGGACGGGGATGGGAGCGAATCCGTCGGTGGTCGCGCACGGCGACGGCCGGGTGCAGGGCATTCATGCGCGGCTGGCCGAACGATTGCGCGAGCAGCGCGGTTCGTGTGGTGCGATGCTGCTTGATTTCTGCGATGACGACGATTGGGCGCTGGTGCGCGCGCTGATCGAGTGCAACGACCATGCGCCAGGTTTTCATGGTGAATCCCTACGGGGGCAATAATCGGATTGCCGTTGCGGATCGCCGGTCGGGTGCCGGCGCGATTGCACGCTTACGACGATCAGCGCGCGTTGCCGATCGTGATGCAGAAATGGAGCCGGTCGGTCGTTTCGGGGTACTCGTCGCGCCACGCCTGTGCGTCGGACACCATCGTGCTGCGGCAGAACGCGGCGGCATCTTCAAGCGGTAAGTCTTCAAGACTCACGGTGCCCTGCGGCGCGCTGCCATGTCCGACTCGTCCGTCGGCAGTCAGAACCCAGCCTTCCCACCCGTAGATCGGAATGCGATGACGCTCGCAATAATCGATGCATTCGAGCGCGACGTCGAGCGGAAGCACGATCTCGCGACGGGAAATCGATTGCGCGGCGAGTGCGGCAGGAATCTTCCCGAGTTGCGACATGGCGGGCGGCAGGGGGCGGTGTGGCGCGGGATCGGCGGGCTATCGCGTCGCGATCGCCACTGCCGCACCGGCCATTGCGGTCGCGCTCGTGCGGTTCGCGATCCGTTTCGCGCGCGCCGAAGTGAGAAAAGCCCGCGCACGCACCGCGAGCAGCGACCAGAAGCAGTCGGCGAGGATCAGCACCGCGAGCATCGTGCCGACCAGTTCGGCCCACGCGAGAGCGCCCACGTGCGTGAGGTCGACAATGGTCGGCAGCAGCGCGAGATAGAACAGCATGATCTTCGGGTTGCCGAGCGTGACCAGCATGCCGGCGACGAACATGCGCCACGGCGACTGGCCGCGCGGCAGGTCGTCCGCGCCCGTCCCGGTCGGCGCGGTCCACATCTTCCACGCGAGGAACAGCAGGTACGCGACGCCGAGCAGCTTCAGCACGATCAGGCCCGTCTCGAACGTGCGCGCGAACGCGGACAGCCCCGCGACCGCGAGCGTGAGCCACAGCGCTTCGCCGAGCCACATCGCCGCGAGGAACGGCAGCACGTCTCGCACGCCGTTCGTCAGCACGCGCGCGACAAGCGCGGCGACGCTCGGGCCGGGCGTGCCGGCGGTGACGAGCAGGGCGAAGGCGAAGACGGCGAGCGCGGACAACGTCATGACGGACCTCGTGGGTGGGGCGTTCGAAACGTATGAAGTTTCGATTATAGTGACGGCCGTTCCAGACTGCCTGCCTGAATTGCCGTCATGACTGCATCGATCCTGATCCGTCCCGCCACGCGGGAAGACGCGGCCGCGATGGCCGCCGTGGAAGTCGCCGCCGCGCAGCGGTTTCGCGAGATCGGCATGACCGACATCGCCGATGGCGAGCCGACCGATACGGCCGACGTGCTTGCGCGCATCGACGACGGCCGCGCGCTTGTCGCGGTCGATGCGCAGGGCGCGTGCGTCGGGTTTGCGTTCTACCGGCTGCTCGATGCGCAGCGGCTGTATCTGGAGGAACTGGATGTCGCGCCGTCGCATGCCGGACAGCGGATCGGCGCGCGCCTGATCGAACAGGTGACGGCGCGCGCGGTGCAGCTGGGTATCGCGCAGGTCGTGCTGTCGACGTTCCGCGATGCACCGTGGAACGCGCCGTACTACGCGCGTCTAGGTTTCCGGATCATCGACGACGCATCGCTCGACGACACGCTGCGCGCGGTCCGCGCGCATCACGTCGCGCGTGGGCTCGACGAGACGCAGCGCGTGTTCATGCGCGCGGCCGTGCGCGCCTGAACACGTGCTGCCCGGCCGTCAGGCCGCGTCGCTCAGCGCCGGGTAGTCGGTGTAGCCCGTTTCGCCTTCCGCGTAGAACGTCTCCGGCACCGGCTTGTTCAGCGGCGCGCCGAGTTCGAGGCGGCGCGGCAGGTCGGGGTTCGCGATGAACAGCTTGCCCCATGCGATTGCGTCGGCGTTGCCGCTCGCGAGTGCGGCCTGCGCGGTGTCGAGCGTGAACTGCTCGTTCGCGATCAGCGGGCCGCCGAACGCTTCCTTCAGGCGCGGGCTCAAGTGGTCGCCCGAATACGATTCGCGCGTGAAGATGAACGCGATCTTGCGGCGGCCGAGCTCGCGTGCGACATAGCCGAACGTTGCCGCCGGATCGGAATCGCCCATCGTGTGCGCGTCGCCGCGCGGCGCGAGGTGCACGCCGACACGGCCGGCGCCCCATACGTCGATCGCCGCGTCGACCACTTCGAGCAGCAGGCGCGCGCGGTTCTCGATCGGGCCGCCGTAGGCATCGGTGCGGCGATTGGTGCTGTCCTGCAGGAACTGGTCGAGCAGGTAGCCGTTCGCGCCGTGGATCTCGACGCCGTCGAAGCCGGCCGCCTTCGCGTTTTCGGCGCCCTTGCGGTACGCGGCGACGATGCCCGGGATTTCGTCGAGTTCGAGCGCGCGCGGCGTCACGTACGGACGCTGCGGACGCACGAGGCTTACGTGGCCGCCCGCGGCGATCGCGCTCGGCGCGACCGGCAGGTCGCCGTTCAGGAACACCGGATCGGAGATCCGGCCGACGTGCCAGAGTTGCAGCACGATGCGTCCGCCGGCCGCGTGCACGGCCTGCGTCACCTGCTTCCAGCCTTCGACCTGCTCATCGGACCAGATGCCGGGCGTGTCCGCGTAACCGACGCCCTGCGGCGTGACCGAGGTCGCCTCGGTAATGATCAGGCCGGCCGATGCGCGCTCGGCGTAATAGCGGGCCATCAATGCGTTCGGCACGCGCGTCGCGCCCGCCCGGGAGCGGGTGAGCGGCGCCATCACGATGCGGTTCGGCAGGGTCAGGTCGCCGAGGGTAACGGGATCGAACAGCGTGGGCATGGCAGATAACCTCTTACGAAAGGCGGGCGCGCCGTCGCGTCATGCGCAACGCGGGCCCGCGTGGCCGATACGGCCGGTTGGCTAGAGATCGCGGCGCAAAGCGTCGTGAAATGCGTCGATGACGGCCTCGTTGCGCCGGAAGAAAGCCCACTGGCCGATCCGCGTCGACGTCACGAGCCCCGCGCGCTGCAGCGTCGCGAGGTGCGCGGAAACGGTCGACTGCGACAGCCCGCAGCGCGCGTCGATCTGCCCCGCGCAGACGCCGTGGTCGTACGGCAGCGTCTGCGCCGGAAAATGCTCGCCCGGTGTTTTCAGCCAGTTGAGGATTTCACGGCGCACGGGGTTCGAGAGCGCTTTCAGGATCGCGTCGATGTCGATTTCGGTCGGCATGGATGGAGCAGGTGTTTCGGTCGGGCAGACGGGTATCGTCGATGGGCGAATCATATATCGGGATTTGACGATATGTTTGAAAGCCCTGCTGGCTATGGGGGCGATAGCTGCCGACGATCCGCTATCGTCGCGGGAAGTTGACCTGCGCATGCTACGAGGCAACGCAGAGCTGACCCTCGATCACGATGCGCCGGGTGATCCGGCGCTGCAGGTGCTTCTTCTCCGGTTGGTGGACGCAACCAATTCCGGCATTACGTTGTCTCGCGCGGACCGCGGGTAATGCAATCAGATGTCGCGTGTACGGGGAATGACGACTGCCTGGCCATGTAATCCGCCGTCCGCGTCGAGAAGTTGCCACAGTGTTGCTTCCTCGATCATGAAGCGCTGGCCGGATTTCGTGATGCGAACCCCTTTGTATCCGGTCTCGTAACCAAGCCGCTGTACGCGTGCGAGGAATTGCTGGCGTTCTTCGCGATTCGGCGCTTCGGCAGAGAGCCGGGACGGAAGCCGGGTGATTTCATCCCAGTCATATCCGAATCGGCGCTGCGCGGCCTTGTTGGCATAGATAAAAAGCGGATCGGGGTCGGTGTTGTGTGCAAGCACTGCGAACGGGGCGCTCTCATAGAGCCACTCGGTTGCGTCATTTTCGGGAATGGTGGCCGGCACGAGCGGGCGACCGAGCAGTCGAGCATGGCTGTCGGCAAGCAACTGGTAGAAGGCTGGATTGCGAAAGAACGGAATCATCTGGCACATCGCACCCGGGATTATCGGAAGCCGTTACGATACAGCAGCTTCATTCGGCGCGGCGCATCGTGCCGGATCATGCGGGTACGTCATTCCGAACATGGCAGCCGGGAGCGAAGCGCCGAACATGAGTGTGAGAGGCAGCGCGCCGATGCGAAACAGGTATTCGGTGCTCGCAAGCATGAGTGTGCGGGCCGTCACTCAATTTCCCGGATCATTTGAAAACGCCCGGATGAAGATACTGCTCAAGCTTTCCGTTTCAGTGGATCGACCTGCCTGAGGTCATGCAAGGCGCCCCGCGCATGCCCGCGCATGTCCTTCACGGCCGCTTCTGCGGCCTGGACGCCGGAGAAAATTGCCGTGGGTACGCCATACCCCGGGAACGTCGTTTGTCCTCCTAGATAGAGGCCGCGCAGCCCGGTCCGATGCGGAAAGAACTTGTCGGGCATGGTGCCCGGCGCAATGCCGTAGAGCGCTCCTTCGTATAGATGCCGTCCGCGCGCGAAATCCTGCGGATCCGATACACGGACGTTTTCCAGGCAAAGGCCGGGGAGATGGGCCTGTATCGCGTCGAGATAGTCGCCGACCACGGCCTGCGTCATCGCGCTCGTCCATTTCGATGCGGAATGGATTCCCGTTGCTGGCGCATACAGTTCCAATACTGCCTTGCCGTTTGGCGCAAGCCCCGGCAGCACCTGTGACGGACAGGTGTAGGCGAGCCAGCGAGGAACGCCGGGCGTCGATACATGCATGGCCGCCTGTTGCGACATCGGGGGAACATGATTGGTAATGAAGGCGCTTGGCAGCACGGCACCGGAGCAGCCGATCTGGATTGAAATCGCGCGATGCGAGAGCGGTGCCGCTCGGGCCTTGTGCGCTAGCCGCCGAGGTACGGCGTGGGCGGGCAACAGGTGGCGGACCACTTCGAAACCTGAACACGTCGCCACGACGCAATCGGTCGAGATGCGCTCGCCGTCGGCAAGAACGATGCCCCGGGCGGCCCCGTTCTCCACGAGGATTTCGCGTACATGGGCACCGAACCTGATCGGCACCGACCGTCTGGACAGTTCGCGTGCCATCACGGAGCTGATGGCGCCCATACCTGCGCGAGGCAAATGGAATCCCTCCTCCAGCATGGCCAGCAGGCCGATGATCTGCGTTGCCGGAAGGCGATCGGGCGGTTGCCCGGTGTAGAGCAGTGTCGATGCAACAGCCGCCTGCAGGTCCGCATCGGCGAAGTGCGACGCGATCAGGTGGCTGACATGCCCGTTCATGCGGGGCAGGTAACGCCACAGTTTGCTTAACGTCCGTAGAAGCGAAGGCTCCTGCGGCAGAACTTCATCAACCAGCGTGCGGTAGACAGGGCCCCATTGCTGTTGGAGCCTGCCAAGGCCGTCACGCAGTTGCTGTGTCCGTGTATCCTCCTTGTCGCCTTCCACATATGACGTGCCGGCACTGGATAGATGAATGGCCGTACCATTCTCCAGATGCGTAACGTGAGGCCGTTCAATGGCTACCATCGGAATCTCGCGATCGAAGTCGAGGCCAAAGCGCCGGAACGACGCGCGAATGAGCGAGGGCACCGCGACATACATCGCACCGTTATTGAATGTGAACCTGTTGGCCGTCGTGGTGGAGCAGCAGCCGCCGGCCTCGTCCGAGGCCTCCAGTACGACGACGGGTCTGTCATTGCGTGCCAGCGTCAGCGCGGCAGCCAGGCCGGACAAGCCTGCGCCGATCACGAAGACGGGTTCCTTGCCATTGCGCGTCATACGATCTCTCGTGATTTGCACGATGAGCAATATTGCGTATCGTGCATAAAAGGTGAAGTTGCGGCAAGTCTCGACCGCATCGAACGCCAGCGAACACGACTTGCCGCCACGGGGCAGCGATCGACGCGTAGCTCGCCGCGTCGAGAGGGCGGTCAAGGATGCACCGGTTCGCCATCGGTCGGGAACGTATGCCGGGCGTGCCAACCGCCATCGTTCCGAGTCAGCCGGACCGAGTTGAGGCCCAGCGGATCAGGCGCAACCCTCCGCATGCGCGACCACAGTTCAACCCAGGTGGGCTCACAGGTAACGGTCACTACATAAGGATCGTCAGGCCCGTTGGGGAACCAGGTGCGCAGTGATTCTTTCCAGATGCGTTGCTTCAGCGCAGTCTCCGCGGAGACTGTCGGGACGGTCCCGATCGTGACGTATCCTCGGTCAGCCATGCTGAGGAAAGACAGACTGACCGTCTTCCCCTGGCGAATCTCCAACGCTTTGCGCGTTCTCGAGTCGGTCATGAAACGAATCGTGAGGTCCTTCCCGATCTCCAGAACCTCGACGACTCTGGAGTTGATCTGACCGGACGCGTCGTTCGAAGAGACGAAACAGAAGGCGCAATGACTGGCGATTTCAGTTGCTTGTTGAAAGAGTTCGCTTGCATTCATGATGATGTGCGACAGCGTTTCAGGAAGCCCCGGAAAACCGGGGAAACTCGGTGGAAAAAGGTCAGGTGGCGCATGTCCCTGCACCTCGATCTCGATACGTCGTCAGTTCTCGAAGTCGCTTTCACGACATCGATCTACCGGACGACAGTATTCCGATGCTCGCCTCCATGGAGGTAAGGTACGTGGCGACGTGCAGGCCTGCGCCAAGAGCGAACACTGCAACCAAGCCGAGCGACACCCCACAGACGAAGAAGTGCACTACATGCAAATGTATACGACGTGCATTATTGTGGCAACATGCATCGGAGGTGCCGGCCTGATTTTCCGTGCGCGCTGCAAGCCGGGAGCCAATCACGTCGCCTTCTTGATTCACCGAGCTGCGCGCGCAGCCTGTCGAGCGCTTTCGGGTCGTCGCTCGACATACCGCCCGTTCCGACCGCAGCCGCCCGGTAATGGCTGCGCCGGCATCGGTGTGGTGATCGAGGGTGTGGGTTCGCAGTGGCGACGCATACTTGAAGCACACGTGCTTTAGTACGGACGTCTGCGCCTCGATATGCAACCGTTCGCTGACCTCTTTGCCTATGCTGTGCAACGGTCTGCGCGTCGCGCGCCGGCCCTTCTTGTTTGAGGAGATCTTTCATGCCTGTTCGGGCCGTCATATTCGACTTCGATCTGACGCTGGCGGATTCGTCCGCCGCGATAATCGAATGCACGGAGTACGCGTTGCACCAGCTTGGCGCCGCCGGCGCGACGCCTGCGCAGATCGGCGCCGTGATCGGACTGCCGCTGCACGAGATGTTCCGTTCGTTGACAGGCGAAACCGACCCGGAGCGGGCCGACGCGTTCGCGCGGCACTTCGTGGTGCGCGCCGACGAGATCATGGTGCACGGCACCCGCATCTACCCTGAAGTCCCGCCGCTGCTCGCGCGTCTGCGCGAGCAGGGTCTCGAGGTCGCGATCGTTTCGTCGAAGTTTCGTTATCGGATCGAGGCGATCCTCGCGCTGAACGGATTGCAGTCGCTGGTCGACGTGCTGATCGGCGGGGAGGACGTGCAGCGTCACAAGCCCGACCCGGAAGGGCTTGTGACGGCGCTCGCGCGGCTTGGTCTGCCTGCTGCCGCGGCGATCTACGTGGGTGACCATGCGGTGGACGCGCAGGCGGCCGAGCGCGCCGGCGTGTCGTTTGTCGGCGCGGTGAGCGGGATGACGTCGTTCGACGCATGGGCGCGCGCGGGCAAGCAGGCGGTGACCGCGCATATCGGCGAACTGGCCGCGATCGTGCGGCGAATGCAGCGTGCTTCGGGTGAAGCCCGCGTCGACGCCGAACGTGGTGCAAAACCGGCCGACTGAACCGCTTTCCGCAACGGGTCGGCAGCGCGCGACGGATTCTGCGACCATCGCCGTTAAAGTCATATCCGCATCCAGGTCCGTCACCATGTCGCTCATTTCCGTCGCCTTTGCAAGAATCCGGCTCTCGCGCGTGCTGCCGGCCGTCCGAACCCTGTCATACGCGATTCCGTTCGCGGCAGCCTGTGCCGCAATCGGCGTGCTGGGCGGTGCACGTCCGGCCGATGCCGCCACGCAGCGCGAACGTCTCGAGGCCCCGGTCAAGGCCGTCGCCGACCAGCGCGTGGCCGTCGCTACGCCGCAGGGCAGCGCAGTGTTGCCCATCTACGCCGATCATCCGCTCGACACGGCCGCGCCTGACGTCACGCGCGTGTTCATCGTGATTCACGGCACGCTGCGGAATGCCGACGCGTACTACGCGTCGGGGCTCAAGGTCGTCGAGAAGGCCGGCGTGGCCGGGCAGAGCACGATGGTCGTCGCCCCGCAGTTCCTGACGCGCGCCGATACGCGCGCGTTCTCGCTTCCCGTGCAGACGCTGGCCTGGACCCAGGAAGGATGGAAGGGCGGCGAACCGGCCCGCCAGCCGGGCCCGATCAGTTCGTTCGCCGCGCTCGATGCGTTGCTCGCGCATTTCGCCGATCGCAGCCTGTACCCCGCGCTGTCGACCGTGGTCGTGATCGGTCATTCGGCCGGCGCGCAATTGCTGCAGCGTTATGTGGTGGCCGGGCACGAAGGCGACGCGCTGGTGCAGGCAGGCATCGCCGTGCGCTATGTGGTCGCGAACCCGTCGAGCTACCTGTATTTCGACGACGAACGGCCGGACGCACAGGCAATCGCGGGCGGTGCGTGCCCTAGCGCGACGGAATGGAAATACGGGTTGAAGTCGGCGCCGCCTTACGTCGCGTCGCAGGACGTGCGCGAACTCGAAACGCGCTACGTCGCGCGCCATGTCGTGTATCTGCTCGGGCAGGCCGACACGAACCCGTACACGCATTTCATCGACCGCTCGTGCGCGGCGATGGCGCAAGGGCCGTACCGGCTCGCGCGCGGGCTCGCCTATTTCGATTACCTGAGGAAGCGGCATCCGGACGATCTCGCGCAGCAGGTCGTCGAAGTGCCGGGCGTCGGGCACGACAGTCTCGGGATGTTCACGTCGGCGTGCGGGCTGGCCGTGCTGTTCGGCCAGGCGTTGCCGCAATCGTGTCCGGTCGTCGCCGGAACCGCGCCGGCCGCGCCCACCTGATCGCGCCGTTGCGATCGGCGCGCGGTGCGGCGCCGCGCGTCATGCCGGTTTTTCAGCAACCGGCGGCGCGTCCGGATCGAATACCGCCAATCCTTCCGTCGGGTCCATCGGCAGGTTCCACGGACGGGCGGCGATCGCCCGTTTCGCGGCGTCGTAGCCGGCCTGCCGGCGGGCCGCGATGCCGGCGGGCGTGAAATCGATGTCCTTCAACTGATTGTCGCCGTCGAGCCGCGGTGCCGCGAGCTTGATCAGGTGCATCGTGGTCTCGCATCCCCACGCGGCGAGCCGGTGCACGGCCGGCGACGCGCGTTCGGCTTCCGGCACGTGCCGGACCAGCTCGCGGATCACGTGGCGCAGTCGGTGGATCTGCTGCTGGCGCGCGATGTGGCTGTCGGTGCGGCTCGCGTACTGGATGTCCTTCTGCCGTTCCGCCACCTGCCAGATGCTCTCGGGCTCGGGGCCGGCCGGATTCCACATCTGCACCGAGAAGATGATCGAGCTCCGGCGCGGGTTGTCGTCGAGCACGACCTCGACCGGCGTATTCGAATACACGCCGCCATCCCAGTACGGCTCGCCGTCGATCCGTATCGCCGGGAACGCGGGCGGCAGCGCGCCCGAACTCATGATGTGGTCGATTCCCAGGTGCGTGTCGCGCGAATCGAAATAGCGCATCGTGCCCGTGCACGCATTGACCGCGCTGACGGTCAGGCGCGGGTGGCCCGCGTTCAGCAGGTCGTGGTCGATCAACGACGCGAGCGTGTCGCGCAGCGGCGCGATCCGGTAGTACGACGCGCGATCGACGCCGAGGCGGACCATCGGGCCGAGCCACGATGCCGGATTGGGCTGGAAGAAGCCCGTGATGCCGCCGCCGATGATCATCAGCTCGGCCAGCGTCTTGTCCCAGCCGGGCAGCAGCGGCGAGACGTCGAAACGGGTCCGCTCGGTCACGCGCTGCCAGAATGCCGACAGCTTCTCGTAGCGCCGTTCCGGCGGATTCCCGGCGATCAGCGCCGCGTTGATCGCGCCGATCGACGTGCCGACCACCCAGTCGGGCCGGATGCCGGCCTCGTCCATCGCCTGGAATACGCCGAGCTGGTACGCGCCCAGTGCGCCGCCGCCCTGGAGCACGAGCACGACTTGCCCGGGGAGGTCCATTCGTGCCGGCTGGCTCGCGGTCATGACTTGCCTCGCTGCGTGTGACGGTGGGTCGGATCCGAACAGTTCGATTCAGTGTAGGCGATCGGCGGCGCGGGATCGCCTGACGCGCATCGGCTGGCATGCGCCCGCCGTGCGGGCGGCGTCACGCGTCCGGGTATGGCGTGCCGTCCTTGTGCAGGAACCGGCCGTCGCGGCTCGGGCTCATCATGTCGATGTCGGGGCAGGTGATCACGTCGTCAGGCGAGCGCGAGCCGACCTCGAGATAGACGGCGACCGCGTCCGACCGGTTGATCAGGTGATGGCCGTTGCCCGAGCCTTTCGGAAACGCCGCGCAGTCGCCCGCGCGCAGCACGGTCTCGCCGCCGTCCTCGATCATCACGAGTTCGCCTTCGAGCACGTACACGAATTCGTCTTCGTCGGAATGCCAGTGGCGCTGGCTCGACCAGCCGCCCGGCGGCACGCGCATCAGGTTGACGCCGAAATCGCGCAGCCCGCCGGCGTCGCCGAGGCGCTGGCGGATGCGCTGCGCGCACGGGCCGTCGAACGGCCGCGGATAGCCGCTGCCGCGGCGTTCGGGCACGGCGCTGAGGTCGATCCTGGGCATGGGCGGCTCCGTCTGCCACGCGGGCGAATGGGACGGTTGCCATTGTAGGCGGCCGCCGCCTGCCGTTCGTCCGCGCGTTTCGTGGCGGGCCGCGTCATTCGACGGTGATCGTCTCCTTCATGTACGGGTGAATCCCGCAGAACACCTTGTAGACGCCCGGCTTGTCGAAGCGGAACGAGTATGTCTCGTCCTGGTCGAGCGCCTTCGAATGAAAGATGCCCGCGTCGTTGACGACGGTGTGCGGCTCCCCGTCGAGGTTCTTCCAGGTAACCGTCGTGCCGGCCTTGATCGTGGTCGACATCGGCGAAAACATGAAGTTGTGGATCGTGACCAGCGGGCCGTCCGGGCCCTGCGCGAACGCGGTGAGCGGCGTGCCGGCGGCGGCCGCGCACAGGATCAGCGCCGCGATGATTTTTGGTTGCTTGAAGCGGGTCATGTCGGTCTCCTTATGTAAATCAGGCCAGCGTCGCGTCGTGCAGTGCCGACGCGGCCGGGTGGCCGGCGAACTCCACCGTCGTCACGCCGAGCATCTTCGGCAACTGGTCGCGCGGCACCGTGAGCGGTACGGGGCCCGGGCCGTTGCCGGCCGTCGGCTGCGGGAACGCGGTCGAGCGCGCGGTGTGGAAGGTGATGTTGCCCTCGACCTTCGACACGATCTGGTGGATGTGCCCGTTCAGCACGGTGACCGAGCCGAAGCGGCGCAGCATCGCCATCGTCTGCGGTGCGTCGCCGGTGCCCCAGCCCCACGGCTCGTAGATGGTCCACATCGGCATGTGCGAGAACACGACGATCGGCGTGCTCGACGAGCGGCCCTTCAGATCCTGCGCGAGCCACGCGAGCTGGTCGTCGCCGAAGCTGCCGAGCCCGTTCGGCTTGAAATGCATCACGTTGACGAGGCCGATGAAGTGCACGCCCGCGTGATCGAAGCTGTAATAGCCGCGGTTGTCCGACGCCTTGCCGAACCGGCCGAAATATTCGGCACCCGAACCGTCGGTGACGTCGTGCTCGCCGGGCACCGTGTGCAGTTCCGGCACGCGCAGCGCGGACAGCAGTTGCGATGCATGGTCGAACTCCTCCGGCTTGGACAGGTGCGTGATGTCGCCGGTATGGATGGCCAGCGCGGGCATCGCCGGCATCCCGTTGACGAGTTCGATCGTCTGCCGCAGCGTGGCCGACACGTCGGGGTTGGCATCCTTGTTGAAGCCGATGTGCGTATCGCTGATCTGCACGAACAGCGGCCGGCCCGCGTCGGCCGGGCGCGCGTCGCCGGTTTGCGCGAGCGCGAGGTCGAACGGCGTCAGGATGCCGCCCGACAGCGTAAACAGCGTGCCGAGGCCGCCGAAGGCCATGCACTGCAGGGCCTTGCGGCGCGACGGGCGGGTGGGATTCGATGAAGACATGGGAGCCTCGCAATCGTATGACGAAACGGGACGGCCGGGTCGTCCTGGAATAAACCGGCGCCTTCGTGTGCCATACCGGTGCTGCGACGGTTTTATTCCCGCGATGTTTGAATTCGGCAACCGGTGCCGGCGGCCCGAAAGGCGGCCGTCGGGATGCCGAACGATGACTTGTTAATGTCCTGTAATCGATACGTCATATTTGCGTCATGGCCGCCCGATAGCCTGCGACACCGAGTCACCTCTCCGGAGCCCCCTTCATGCCGAATCTCGCGGCAACGGAAACCAGCGGCGCGGCCAGCCAGCGCACCCGCACCCTCAGCTTCGCGCTGTTTTTTCTGATCATTGCCTGCGGCATCGTCTATATCGCGATTCACCTGAGCGCCGACCTCAGTCCGGTCCGGGAAAGTTCGGTCCTGCCGTTCCTGCTGCTCGTCGTCGCGCTGCTGATCGCGCTCGGCTTCGAGTTCGTGAACGGCTTTCACGACACCGCGAACGCGGTCGCGACCGTCATCTACACGCATTCGCTCGACCCGCACCTGGCGGTCGTCTGGTCGGGCCTCTGGAACCTGTTCGGCGTGCTCGTGTCGAGCGGTGCCGTCGCATTTGGCATCGTGCAGTTGCTGCCCGTCGAGCTGATCCTGCAGGTCGGCAGCGGTGCCGGCTTCGCGATGGTGTTCGCGCTGCTGATCGCGGCCGTCACGTGGAACCTCGCGACCTGGTATTTCGGGCTGCCGTCGTCGAGCTCGCACACGCTGGTCGGCTCGATCATCGGCGTCGGTCTGATGAACCAGATCGTCAGCGGCCCGTCGGGCACGAGCGGCGTCGACTGGAACCAGGCGCTCGGTGTCGGCAAGGCGCTGCTGTTCTCGCCGCTGATCGGCTTCGTGCTGTCCGCACTGGTGCTGCTGCTGCTGAAGGCGCTGGTGCGCGTGCCGGCGCTGTACCAGGAGCCGAAGGGCAACAAGCCGCCGCCGTTCTGGATTCGCCTGCTGCTGATTCTCACCTGTACGGGCGTGTCGTTCGCGCACGGCTCGAACGACGGGCAGAAGGGCATGGGCCTGATCATGCTGATCCTGATCGGCGTGATGCCGACCGCATACGCACTGAACAAGGCCGTGACGCCGGATCAGACGAGCACGTTCGTCGCGGTCGCGCGCCACGCGTCGACGACGCTCGTCAAATACGCGGACCCGGCCGTGCAGTCCGTCAACCCGCGCGCCGACGTCGAGGCGTACGTACGCACGCGCAAGCTGACGCCCGCGACGATTCCCGCGCTGGGCAAGCTTGTCGACACGATCGCCGACCAGGTCGCGCAGGCGGGCGGCATTTCGAGCGTGCCGCAGAACCTCGTCGACAACGTGCGCAACAACATGTACGTCGCGTCCGAGGCAATTCGCCTGATGGAGAAGGCGAAGGCGCCGGCGTTCCCGGTCGAGGACGCGAGCGCGCTCGATGCGTTCAAGAAGCAGATGGATCGCGCGACGAAATTCATCCCGACGTGGGTCAAGGTCGCGGTTGCGATCGCGCTCGGCCTTGGCACGATGGTCGGCTGGAAGCGGATCGTCGTGACGGTCGGCGAGAAGATCGGCAAGTCGCACCTCACGTACGGGCAGGGTGCGTCGGCCGAGGCCGTCGCGATGCTGACGATCGGGATGGCCGATGCATACGGGCTGCCGGTATCGACCACGCACGTGCTCGCGTCGGGCGTGGCCGGCACGATGACCGCGAGCGGCGCGGGTCTGCGCTGGGACACGGTGCGCAACCTCGTGCTCGCGTGGGTACTGACGTTGCCCGCATCGATCGCGCTGTCGGCCGCCCTGTACTGGGCGCTGCACGGGCTGTTCTGACCGGCGCTAGCGGGTGCGCCGCCCGGCCGCGCGGCATGCGGCCGGCCCCATCGAATTTCAATTCAACACAAGACGCTACCGATGGATATCAGGTTCTTCGATCCGAATCGCACCGCGAACGCCTCGGCGTGGCGCGTGCTCCCCAACCGCTGGGATGCCATCGCGTTTCCGCTGATCATCTGCCTGCTGGCGATGGCGATCGTCGGCTTCCATCAGACGATGGCGCCGATCGGCGTGCTGCAGACGCAGAAGATCTCGCTCGATCCGTCGAATCTGCCCGAATACGCGTTGCGCACCACGCTGCGGATGCTCGCGGCAATGGTCGCGTCGCTCGTGTTTACGCTCGTCTACGGCACGCTCGCGGCCAAGAGCCGTCGCGCGGGCATGGTGCTGATCCCGATCCTCGACATCCTGCAGTCGGTGCCGGTGCTCGGCTTTATCTCGTTTACGGTCACGTTCTTCCTCGCGCTGTTCCCGAGCCGCGTGCTCGGCGCCGAGCTCGCGGCGATCTTCGCGATCTTCACGAGCCAGGCGTGGAACATGACGTTCAGCTTCTACCAGTCGCTGCGCACGGTGCCGCGCGACCTGAGCGAAGTGTCGCGCGGCTTTCACCTGACGACGTGGCAGCGCTTCTGGAAGCTCGAGGTGCCGTTCTCGATGCCGGGGCTGATCTGGAACATGATGATGTCGATGTCGGGCGGCTGGTTCTTCGTCGTCGCGTCGGAGGCCATCACGGTCGGCAACCAGACGATCACGCTGCCGGGGATCGGCGCGTATCTGGCGCAGGCGATTTCGGACAAGAATATCGGCGCGGTCGGCTGGGTGATCGTCGCAATGTCGGTCGTGATCCTGGCTTATGACCAGTTCCTGTTTCGTCCGCTCGTCGCGTGGGCCGACAAGTTCCGGATGGAGAACACCGCGTCGGGCGATGCACCGCAATCCTGGCTGCTCGACATGATGCGTCGTACGCACCTGATCCACCA
Source organism: Burkholderia sp. BKH01 (assembly GCF_025685725.1). Taxonomy (NCBI): domain Bacteria; kingdom Pseudomonadati; phylum Pseudomonadota; class Betaproteobacteria; order Burkholderiales; family Burkholderiaceae; genus Burkholderia; species Burkholderia sp. BKH01. Next base: position 85,839 of record NZ_JAOTQT010000024.1, read on the forward strand.
GTTGCTCGTGCCGGCCGGCTGGCTGCTGTCGCAGGCCGCGCGGATTCCGCTGCGCCTGCCGTCGCTGAAGGGCACGCGCACGCGCGGCGCGTCGGCGCGCGGCTCGTCGCGCATCGGCGACATCGTGTGGGGCGTGTTCGTGATCCTGCTGACGGTGTACGTCGTGTGGCGCGTCGTCAGCTTCGTCGCGACCGGCGTGACGATGGGCGAGGTCGGGCACGTGCTCGTGCTCGGGCTCATCACGCTGCTGCGCGTGATGGTGCTGATCGCGATCGCGTCGGTGATCTGGGTGCCGCTCGGCGTGCTGATCGGCCTGCGCCCCGCGCTGGCCGAGAAGATCCAGCCGCTCGCGCAGTTCCTCGCCGCGTTCCCGGCGAACCTGCTGTTCCCGGTGTTCGTGATCGTGATCGTTCGCTTCCACCTGAATGCGGACATCTGGCTGTCGCCGCTGATCGTGCTCGGCACGCAGTGGTACATCCTGTTCAACGTGATTGCCGGTGCGATGTCCTATCCGAACGACTACAAGGAAGCGACGAAGAATTTCCGCATTCGCGGCTGGCAGTGGTGGCGGCAGGCGATCCTGCCCGGCATCTTCCCGTACTACGTGACGGGCGCGATCACCGCGTCGGGCGGCGCGTGGAACGCGAGCATCGTGTCCGAATTCGTGCAGTGGGGCGACACGAAGGTCGTCGCGCACGGCCTCGGCGCATACATCGCGCAGATGACCGCCGCCGGCGATTTCCCGAAGATCATCCTCGGCATCGCGGTGATGTCCCTGTTCGTTACCCTGTTCAACCGTCTGCTGTGGCGTCCGATGTACGCCTATGCGGAATCCCGGCTCCGTCTCGATTGAGAGTAAGCGCGATGCAAAATTCGACCGTTATCAACGCCCCTGTCAAACCGTCCCAGCCGCTTCAGCCGCCGCGCCTCGGCGAGGAAATCCTGCGCGTCGATCAAGTCTGCCGCGGCTTCAACAAGTCGCAGGGCGAACTGCTCGTGCTCGACGACGCGAACCTGTCGCTGCGCGAAGGCGAGATCGTCGGGCTGCTCGGCCGCTCCGGCTCGGGCAAGTCAACGCTGCTGCGGATCATCGCCGGCCTGATCGAGCCGACCGGCGGTGAAGTGACTTATCTCGGCCAGCCGCTGCGCGGCCCGGCCGAAGGCGTCGCGATGGTGTTCCAGACGTTTGCGCTGTTCCCGTGGCTCACCGTGTTGCAGAACGTTGAAGCCGGCCTCGAAGCGCTCGGCGTCGGCGCGCGCGAGCGGCGCGAGCGCGCACTCGCCGCGATCGACCTGATCGGTCTCGACGGTTTCGAGAACGCGTACCCGCGCGAGCTGTCGGGCGGCATGCGCCAGCGCGTGGGTTTTGCGCGCGCGCTCGTCGTCGATCCGACGATCCTGTTGATGGACGAGCCGTTCTCGGCGCTCGACGTGCTGACGGCCGAGACGCTGCGTACCGACCTGCTCGACCTGTGGACGCAAGGGCGGATGCCGATCAAGTCGGTGCTGATCGTCACGCACAACATCGAGGAAGCCGTGTTCATGTGCGACCGGATTCTCGTGCTGTCGTCGAACCCGGGCCGCGTGATCGCCGAGATCAAGGTGCCGTTCAAGCATCCGCGCAACCGGCTCGACACCGATTTCCGCAAGCTCGTCGACGACATCTACGCGAAGATGACCGCGCGCCAGACCAACGAGGCGACGAAGAAGGGGCTCGAACTCGGCAGCTGGCTGCCGCAGGTGTCGACCAACCTGATGGCCGGCCTGATCGAAACGCTCGCGATGGCGCCGTACCACGGCCGTGCCGACATGCCGGAAATCGCGCGCACGCTGCATCTGGAAGTCGACGAGCTGTTTCCGATTGCCGAAGTGCTGCAGTACCTCGGTTTCGCGGACGTGCGGGAAGGCGATGTGTTCCTGACGCCGCCCGCACGCGTGTTCGCGGAATTCGGCACGCAGGAGCGCAAGCTGATGTTCGCGGATCACCTGCTGAAGCACGTGCCGCTCGCCGCGCGGATCAGGAAGGTGCTGAACGAGCGTCCGGGCCATCGCGCGCCGCGCGTGCGCTTCGAGCAGGAGCTCGAGGATTTCCTGTCGGACGAAGCGGCCGAGGAAACGCTCGACGCGGTGATCGACTGGGGGCGTTACGGCGAAGTTTTTTCGTATAACGACAAGACCGAAGTGTTCAGTCTCGAGGATGTCGAGAGCTGATGCCCGTGCCCGAATGGCGAGCGATCGTCATTCGGGCAAATCGCGCTGGTTGGCGTCCAGATCGATCCCGCCGGTACTGAGATGCTCGATCTTCTCCATCCGCTGCCGCGCCAGCTCCGGCAACCGGTTCGTCACGCCGATCACCAGCGCTTCGGCGAGCGCCAGCGCCGGCACGTTGGTCTGCAGCATCGCGAAAGGGCGCCCCTGGATCCGCAGCACGATCTCCGCGAACGCGCCGATCGGCGACATCCATTCGTCGGTGATCAGCAGGATCCGCGTGCCGAGCCGGTGCGCGGCCTGCGCGAAGCGGATGCTGTCCTTCTGGTAGCGGCGAAAGTCGAAGATGACGAGCACGTCGTCGCGCCCCATGTCGGTCAGTGCGACCGACGCGAGATTCACGTTCGGTTCGACGTACTGCACATGCGGGCGCGCATAGGCCAGCGTGAACGAAAACAGCGACGCGAGCGGCGCCGTGTAGCGCCCGCCGCCGCAGAAGATGCGCACGTCCGGGTCGGCCAGCAGCGTCACGGCTGCGTCGAACGCAGCCGCGTCGAGCCCTTCGATCGTGGTCGCCAGCGATTCGGACAGCCGCTGGAAAATCGCCGAATGGCTGTCGCGCATGCCCGCTTCGGAGTGGAACGCATCCATCCGCGCGAGCGGTGAATTCATCGCGGTGTCGATCTCGCCGTACAGCGCCTGCTGGAACGACGAGTAGTTCGGAAAGCCGATCCTGACGACAAAACGAAACACGGTCGGATCGCTGACTTCAGCCTGCTTCGCGAAGCTCGCGATCGGCCCGAGGCCGAGGCTCGGATAGCGATCCAGCAACGCATGCGCAACCTTCTGTTCCGACGGCGTGAAGCTATCCATCTGGGATAACAGCAACGCCCTGATGCTCGTCCCCATCGGGCACTCCAACTCTCTTATCTGAATGACAAACGGCAGACGTGCGTCTGCCGGGACTCCACGCATGTTAGCCGATCGACGTGCGGCGGGCCGCGCGCGGGCCGAAATTAGAGGGACGCATCGCTCGGCCATGTGGTTTGCCCACCAATGTAATGAAACGAACATTTCACGGGAAGCGTTTCCGCGTGCATTCGTTTAAATTTCAGTACTAACCCTAGGTTTTTGCGCGAAAAAGCGAGTGCTATGATCGCGGCCTCGCCGGAATGTACCGTTTATTACATGCCGGATTGGCAGCGTTGGCGCGCGATGTCGCGGCGGCGCATCCCGGCATGGCCCGGTTATTTGTCTGGAGGATTCCGTCATGAGGCGGCTCGTCGTACTCACCCTGTTGTCGGCATTGAGCGTGTGCGCGTTCGCCGCTTCGGACCCCGCGGTTGAAGCGAAGAACGGCATGGTCGTGTCGTCGCAGCACTTCGCGTCGCAGATCGGTGTCGACATCCTGAAGGAAGGCGGCAACGCGGTGGACGCGGCGGTGGCGGTCGGTTATGCGCAGGCGGTGACCAATTCATGCTGCGGCAATATCGGCGGCGGCGGCTTTATGACCGTGCACCTGGCCGACGGCCGCGACCGCTTCATCAACTTCCGCGAGACTGCGCCGGCCGCGGCGACGGCGAACATGTATCTCGACGCGTCGGGCAACGTCCGCCCGGGCGAAAGCCTGTACGGCTATCGCGCCGTCGGCGTGCCGGGCACGGTCGCCGGCCTCGATCTCGCGCAGCGCAAATACGGCAAGCTGACGCGCAAGCAGGTGATGGCGCCGGCGATCCGGCTCGCGCGCGACGGCTTCATCCTGACGCGCGGCGATACGGACATCCTCGACACGACGATCGAGCGCTTCAAGAAGGACCCGGACGCGGCGCGCATCTTCCTGCGGCCCGACGGCACGCCGCTGCAGCCGGGCGACCGACTGGTGCAGAAGGACCTGGCCCGTACGCTGGAGCGGATCGCGGAGCACGGGCCCGACGCGTTCTATCACGGCGAGATCCCGAAGATCGTCGAGGCGGCGTCGAAGCGGGCGGGCGGCCTGATCACGGCGGCCGATTTCGCGTCCTATCGGGCCGAGGACATGGCCCCGCTGAAGTGCACGTACCGCGGCTACGAGTTCGTGTCGGCGCCGCCGCCGAGCTCGGGCGGCGTGACGATGTGCGAGACGCTGAACATCCTCGAAGGGTATGACCTGCGCAAGCTGGGCTATCACTCCGCGGCATCGGTCCACTATATGACCGAAGCGATGCGGCACGCGTACGAGGACCGCAACACGCTGCTCGGCGATCCGAACTTCATCGACAACCCGATCGCGAAGCTGACGAGCAAGGAATACGCGGCGCAAATCCGCAAGAGCATCCATGCCGATACGGCGACGCCGTCGGTCGACGTGCAGCCCGGTGTCGGCGTGCACGAGAAGCCGGAAACGACGCATTACTCGATCATCGACCATGACGGCAATGCGGTATCGACGACCTATACGGTCAACGGCCGCTTCGGGGCCGTGGTCATCGCGCCGGGCACGGGCTTCTTCCTGAACGACGAAATGGACGACTTCACCACGAAGGTCGGCGCGCAGAACCTGTTCGGCCTCGTGCAGGGCACGCGCAACTCGATCGCGCCGGGCAAGCGCCCGCTGTCGTCGATGGCGCCGACCATCGTGACGAAGGACGGCAAGGTGTTCATGGTGGTCGGTTCGCCGGGCGGATCGCGCATCATCACGATCACGCTGCAGACCGTGCTGAACGTGATCGACTACGGGATGACGCCGCAGGACGCGGTCGCCGCGCCGCGCATCCACCACCAGTGGCTGCCCGACGAGGTCTACTACGAAACCTACGGCCTGTCGCCGGACACGCTCGCGATCCTGCGCAACATGGGCTACAAGATGGTCGAGCAGACGCCGTGGGGCGCGGCCGAGCTGATCATGGTCGGCCTGCCGGGCACCGAAGCGGCGAGCCGCCAGAGTTCCGGGAACGACTCGTCCGTGTCGGGCAACGTGCGCGTCGGCTTCATCTACGGCTACAACGATCCGCGCCGTCCGGCCGGATCGGCGATCGGCTACTGACCCGATCGCATCATGCCGAACCGCTGCCGCCGGCGTTCGAGTTTCCGCGAATGCCCTGACGGCGGCAGCGCGTCCGTTCGCGGACATCCGCAAGTCCGATCGGCGCCTGTGCGCGGCATTCCGCGCACGACCGGCTTGCCACACACGTGCCCCGATGCGCGCCTTTCTTCCGTCAACCTCTTCACCGTGCGACGAATCCCGTTATGAACAAACGAATGTCTGCGGCAGGCTGGATCCTGCTCGCGATGGCGGCCGGCATCTTCATCGGCTACCTGATCTTCACGCAGCTTCCCGACAAGCAGTCGGCAGCGGAAATCGCCGGCTACATCTCGCTCGTGTCCGATGTGTTCCTGCGGCTGATCAAGATGGTGATCGGCCCGCTGGTGTTCTCGACGCTCGTCGTCGGCATTGCGCACATGGGCGATGCGTCGTCCGTCGGGCGCGTGTTCGTGAAGGCGCTCGGCTGGTTCGTCACCGCGTCGCTGATCTCGCTGCTGCTCGGGCTGCTGATGGCGAACCTGCTGCGGCCCGGCGAGAACCTCGGCCTGCCGCTGCCGGACATCGGCGCGTCCGCGCATCTTGCGACGTCCAAGTTCACGCTGAAGGATTTCGTCGGCCACATGGTGCCGAAGTCGTTCGCCGAGGCGATGGCGAACAACGAGATCCTGCAGATCGTCGTGTTCTCGCTGTTCTTCGGCGTTGCGCTGGCGGCGCTCGGCGAGCGCGGCAAGATCCTCGTCGCCGCGATCGACCAGTTGTCGCACGTGATGCTCAAGATCACCGGCTACGTGATGAAGCTCGCGCCGCTCGCGGTTATGGCCGCGATGGCGTCGACCGTCGCGATCAACGGGCTGTCGATCCTGCTGAAGTTCGCGGTGTTCATGGGCGACTTCTACATGAGCCTCGTGCTGCTGTGGGCCACGCTCGTCGCCGCCGGGCTGCTGTTCCTCGGCCGCCGCGTGTTCAAGCTGCTCCTGCTGATCAAGGAAGCGTTCATGCTGTCGTTTGCGACCGCGAGCTCCGAGGCCGCGTATCCGAAGATCCTCGACGCGCTCGACCGTTTCGGCGTGCGGCGCAAGATCGCGAGCTTCGTGATGCCGATGGGCTATTCGTTCAACCTCGACGGCTCGATGATGTACTGCACGTTCGCGTCGCTGTTCATCGCGCAGGCCTACAACATCCACCTGTCGCTCGGCACGCAGGTCACGATGCTGCTGATCCTGATGCTGACGTCGAAGGGAATGGCCGGCGTGCCGCGCGCATCGCTCGTCGTGATCGCGGCGACGCTGCACCAGTTCAATATCCCGGAAGCCGGGCTGCTGCTGATTCTCGGCGTCGACACGTTCCTCGACATGGGGCGCTCGGCCACGAACGCGGTGGGCAATTCGATCGCCAGCGCGGTGGTCGCGAAGTGGGAAGGCGAGCTGATGTCGGAAGCAGAGGCGGAGGTGCATGCCGCGCATCTCGATGCCGAACTGGAACGACAGAACAGCGATCCGGCCTACGGCGCCGGTCAGGCTGCGTCGAGCTGACCTCAAGCGGTGCAGGCTTCGTCGATGCACGCGGCCAGCACCATCGCGGCGGCATTGCCCGGCGTCGAGCCGAGCAATTGCGGCGCATAGACGCTGTCGCCGATCTCGATCGACCGCCCCGACAGTGCGCAGACGCCGCGCTTGCGCGTCGTGAACAGCCGCCACTTCTGGTAGCCGTAATGCCCGGTGCATGCGTCGCACCACGAAATCATCACGGTGTCGGCCGTGGGCCGTTCGAGCACGCTGATGGTCGGCCGGCTCGTCGCGTCCCACGACGGCAGCCGGTCGCGCGTGACGCCGCGTCGTCGCGGCATGCCCCACGACAAGGACGGCATGTCGAAGCTGCCGATCGCGGCGACGGTCATGAGCCAGGGCGCTGCACTGTCGTTCATGTCAGGTTTCCTCGAAACGTTACGCGACACCGCGACGCGCGGCATCACGACAGGCGGATGCGCGGCTGCACGCAGCCGTTGATCCGTTCGGCGATCCACAGCAGGGTCGCCTTGGAGAAACCGTGCAGCGCCTGCTGGTGCCGCCGGTAGAGCATCAGGTGGCTGAACTGCGCGAAGCGCCCCTGGATGAAGCCGCCGCGGAAGAATCCGAACTGCCCGAGCGTGCCGAATGCGTCGTAGTCGCTGATCGACACGAGCGCGCCGAAATCGTGGAACGCGAACGGCGGCATCGGCTTGCCGTCGAGCCACGCGGGCAGGTGCTTCGCGAGATGCTCGGCCTGCTGCGTCGCGACCTGCGCTGTCGGCGGCAGCGGCCGTTCATGGCCGTCGGGCAGCAGGCTCGCGCAATCGCCGATCGCGAACACGTGCTCGTCGCCGGTTGCCTGCAGCGTGGGCCCGACGACGATCTGGTTCGCGCGGTTCGTGTCGAGCCCGCCCAGCGCCTGCATGAAATCGGGCGCCTTCACGCCGGCCGCCCAGACCATCAGGTCTGCTTCGGCGTACGAACCGTCACCGTAGTGGAAACCGTTCGCGTCGGCCGACGTAACGCGCGTCGACGTCAGCACGTGAAAACCGATCTGTTCGAGCCGCCGCTGCGCCGACGCGGAAATCCTCGGCGGAAACGCGGCGAGGATGCGCGGGCCGCTTTCGAGCAGCGTCAGCCGCAGCCGTTCGCGCACCGTCGCGTCGCCATACGCCTGCGCCACTTCCAGCAACCGGCTCAGCTCCGCCGCGAGTTCCACGCCTGTCGCGCCCGCGCCGACGATCGCGACGCGAAATGGCTCGTCGCGCGCGATGCTGCGAAACACGCGCATCCGCAACGCTTCGTTGAAGGTCTCGGCCTGCTGCTGGCTGTCGATGAAATAGCAGTGCTCGCGTACACCCGGCACGCCGAAATCGTTGGCCTGGCTGCCGAGCGCGACGATTAGCACGTCGTAGTCGAGTTCGCGGGCCTCGATCACCACGTCGCCGTCCTGCGAGCGGATCTCGCCGAGCTGCACGCGGCGGCGCGCACGATCGAGCCCCTTCAGTTCGCCGGGCTGGTACGTGTAGCCGTGGTCGCGTGCATGGGCGAGGAAGATCACCTGTTGCTGCTGGACGTCGCGCGTGCCGGCCGCGATCGTGTGCAGCATCGGCTTCCAGATGTGGGTCGGACTGCGGTCGACGACGGTGACCTGCGCACGCCCGGACCGGCCGAGGCGCTCGCCCAGGCGGGTCGCGAGCTGCAGCCCGGCGATCCCGCCACCGACGATGACGATGCGTGTAGGGGGTGTCATGGATAAATCATCGCGTGATGAATAAGGTATGATCCTAGCGCTTCCCGGCTTCGCGTGTCAACGCGAGCGGGGCAGGCAACCCGGTTCCGGCGACGTGAAGCCGGGGCCCGAACACGGGCATTCGAACCATTCAAGGGGAGCAGGAAAACGTGGCTGAAGTCACTGAGCGCGCGCCGTCGAAGCGGCGTACGCGCGGGCGGCCGCTGGCGGGTGCGTCCGTCGGTCCGGACGTGATATTGCGGGCCGCGCGCCGCACGTTCGCGAAGCGGGGTTACGACGCGACGAGCGTGCGCGAAGTCGCGCGCGAGCTGGGCGTCGACGCGGCGCTGATCGCCCATCATTTCGGTACGAAGGAAACGTTGTGGCTGGCCGTCGTCGAGCAGATCGTCGACCTGGCGACGCCGATGTTCGACGCGCTGCGTGCATTGCGTACGTCGTCATTGCCGCATCGCGATCGCGTGCGGCGCGCGCTCGAGCTGTGCGTCGATCACGAATTCGACGAGCCCGACATCGGCATGTTCTTCTCGACCGCGGCGACCGAGGTGGGCGGGCGGCTCGACCGGCTGCAGGAGCGGCTCGTGCGGCCGTATCACGACGTGATGTTCCCGCTGCTGTCGGACGCCGTGCAGGCCGGCGCGATCCGCGCGGTCGATCCGAACGTGCTGTTCTTCATGATCGCGAGCGCGATCGGCACGACGGTGTCGTACAGCCACATGATGCTGGCGTTCACGTCGCTGCCGACTCAGCGGGACGCGTTCAAGCAGGCCGTGCTCGCCGCCGCGCTCAACATCATCGGCGACTGAGCGCCGCGCGCACGATGCGCGCGGTCACGTCGCGGCAACCAGCCCCAGTTCGCTCACAGCGTTCCTCGCGCCATTACGCGCCGCATCCGGCCCGCGCATCATTCGAGGTCCGTCGGCGGCTTGTCACCGAGCCAGCGCCGCGCACCGGGCCCGTTGCGGCCCGCGCGGTCTTCCGGGTTGGTCAGCTTGCAGCGCTTCAGCGACAGGCAACCGCAGCCGATGCACTCGTCGAGGTTGATGTAGAGCCGCTGCAACTCCTCGATCCGGCTCGCGACGCGCTGCTTCCAGCCGCGCGACAGTCGCTGCCAGTCCTTGTTGCTCGGCGCGGTGTCCTCGGGCAGGCTGACGAGCTGTTCGGCGATCTCGTCGAGCGAATAGCCGATCTTCTGCGCGAACACGATGAACGCGATCAGCCGCAGCACCGCGCGCGAATAGTGGCGATGGCTCGAGCCGTTCCGGTGCGACTTGATGAGCCCGCGCGTCTCGTAGAACCGCAGTGTCGACGCCGGCACGCCGCTGCGCGCGGCCACTTCGCGGATCGACATCAGCGGCCATTTCGGTTCTTCCGGGGTACCCATGGTGTTCTCCGGGAAAAGCTTGACTTGAAGTTAACTTCAACTTTTATGCTACGCGGCAGTTTAACCCGTTGCGAGGCATCATGTTCTCCTTATCCCTACGCAGGACGTCGCCTTTGGGTGCGACCTGTGCCCTGTTGCTGGCGTTGTCGGGCTGTCACGACGGCAAAGGCGAATCGTCGGCCCATCCCCTACCCGAAGTCGGCGTCGCAACGGTCGCGCCGCGCACGGTTCGCCTCGCTGACGAATTCAATGGACGCGTCGAGGCGGTCGACGCGGTCGAATTGCGGCCGCGCGTGAGCGGCTATCTGCAGCGCGTCGCGTACAAGGAGGGCGATCTCGTCGCGCAGGGCGCGCTGCTGTTCGAGATCGACCCGCGCCCGTACCGGATCGCGCTCGACCGCGCGAACGCGCAGCAGCAGCGGGCCCGCGCGGCCGCGAGCCTCGCGAACGTGCAGCTCAAGCGCGTGCAGACGCTGATCGATGCGCATGCGACGTCGCAGGAAGAACTCGACAATGCGCGTGCCACCGCCGAGCAGGCGCGTGCGGACCTGCAGGCGGCCGACGCGGCCGTCGCCGATGCCAAACTCAATCTCGGCTTCACCGAAGTGCGCGCGCCGATCGCGGGCCGTGTCGGCCGCGCGGTAGCGACCGCCGGCAACCTCGCGCGCGCGGACGACACGCTGCTGACGACCGTCGTGTCGCAGGATCCCGTCTATGTGTATTTCGACTGCGATGAGCAGAGCTACCTGCGCTACAACGCGCGGCGTGCCGATCCGAAGCATCGCGCGATCGGCGCCGATCCGGTGCGCGTGGGCCTCGCGAACGAGACGGGCTTCCCGCACGCGGGCACCGTCGACTTCCTCGACAACCGGCTCGATCCGCAAACCGGCACGATCCGCGCGCGCGTGCGGCTGCCGAACGCTGACCACACGTTCACGCCGGGCCTGTATGCGCGTGTGCAGCTCGTCAGCGGCCGCGACCAGGATGCGCTGCTCGTCGACGACAAGGCCGTGCTCACCGACCAGGACCGCAAGTACGTGTACGTGATCGGCCCCGGCGACAAGGCACTGCGGCGCGACGTGACGATCGGCCGCGAGCTCGAGGGCGAGCGGATCGTCGAGAAGGGGCTGCAGGCGGGCGACCGCGTGGTGGTCGACGGCGTGCAGCGGATCTACTATCCGGGTGCGCAGGTGAAGCCGAAGGCGCTGCCCGCACGCGCCGATGCCGGTTCCGGCAATGGCAGTGGCACGGGCACGGGCGGCAGCACGCAGGCTGTGGCCGACGCCGGCGTGCCCGCCGCGCAATGACGGGAGACAGATAATGGATTTCTCCCGATTCTTCATCGACCGGCCGATCTTCGCGGTCGTGCTGTCGATCGTCATCTTCGCGATCGGCCTGATCTCGATTCCGATGCTGCCGGCCGGCGAATACCCGGAAGTCGTGCCGCCGAGCGTCGTCGTGCGTGCGACGTACCCGGGCGCGAACCCGAAGGAAATCGCCGAATCGGTCGCCGAACCGCTGGAAGAAGCGATCAACGGCGTCGAAGGCATCATGTACATGAAGTCGGTCGCCGGGTCGGACGGCAGCCTGCAGGTCGTCGTCACGTTCCTGCAGGGCGTCGATCCCGACACGGCCGCCGTGCGCGTGCAGAACCGCGTGAGCCAGGCGCTGTCGCGCCTGCCCGACGAGGTGCGCCAGTACGGCGTGACGACGCAGAAGCAGTCGCCGACGCCGCTGATGTACGTGAGCCTCTACTCACCGGACAACAGCCGCGATTCGCTGTACCTGCGCAACTACCTGACGCTGCGCGTGAAGGACGAGCTGTCGCGGCTCACCGGCATCGGCGACGTCGGCGTGTACGGCTCGGGCGATTACGCGATGCGGCTGTGGCTCGACCCGAACCGGCTCGCGTCGCGCGGGCTGACCGCGAGCGACGTGATCGCGGCCGTGCGCGAGCAGAACGTGCAGGTGTCGGCGGGCCAGCTCGGCGCGGAGCCGTCGCCGAAGGCGAACGACTTCCTCGTGTCGATCAACGTGCGCGGCCGCCTGCGCACGGTGCAGGAATTCAGCGACATCGTGCTGCGCAACGGCGACGACGGCCAGGTCGTGAAGCTGTCCGACGTCGCGCGCATCGAGCTCGGCGCGGGCGACTACACGCTGCGCTCGTATTTCAACGACAGGCATTCGGCCGTGGTCGGCATCTTCCTGTCGCCGGGCGCGAACGCGCTCGACGTCGCGAAGGCCGTCTATGCGAAGCTCGACGAACTGTCGAAGCGTTTCCCGCCCGGCGTCGCGTACCGCCCCGTGTGGGACCCGACCGTGTTCGTGCGCGAATCGATCCGCGCGGTGCAGCACACGCTGATCGAGGCCGTCGTGCTGGTCGTGCTCGTCGTGATCCTGTTCCTGCAGACCTGGCGCGCGTCGATCATCCCGCTCGTCGCGGTGCCCGTGTCGGTGGTCGGCACGTTCGCGTTTCTCCATCTGCTCGGCTATTCGATCAACACGCTGACGCTGTTCGGGCTCGTGCTCGCGATCGGGATCGTCGTCGACGATGCGATCGTCGTCGTCGAGAACGTCGAGCGCAACATCGCGCAGGGGCTGAGCCCGCGCGATGCCGCGCACCAGGCGATGCGCGAGGTGTCGGGGCCGATCGTCGCGATCGCGCTCGTGCTGTGCGCGGTGTTCGTGCCGATGGCGTTCATGTCGGGCGTCACGGGCCAGTTCTACAGGCAGTTCGCGGTGACGATCGCGATCTCGACGGTGATCTCCGCGATCAACTCGCTGACGCTGTCGCCCGCGCTTGCCGCGAAGCTGCTGCGCCCGCACGGCGCGCCGAAGGATGCGCTCACGCGCGCGCTCGACCGTGCGTTCGGGTGGCTGTTCCATCCGTTCAACCGCTTCTTCGAGCGCAGTTCCGACCGCTATCACGGTGTCGTCGCGGGTACGCTGAAACGGCGCGGCGTGGTGTTCGCGGTCTACGCGGCGCTGCTCGCGGCCACCGCGCTGTTGTTCAACGCGGTGCCGGGCGGCTTCATCCCCGTGCAGGACAAGCTGTACCTGTTCGCGGGCGCGAAGCTGCCGGAAGGCGCGTCGCTCGCGCGCACCAGCGCGGTGACCGAGCAGATGACGAAGATCGCGCTCGGCACCGACGGCGTCGAGATGGTGCCGGCGTTTGCGGGGCTGAATGCGCTGCAGGGCGTGAACACGCCGAACATCACGAACTCGTACGTGATCCTGAAGCCGTTCGACCAGCGTCACCGCAGCGCCGCGCAGATCAACGCGGACCTGAACGCGCGCTTCGCGGCCGTCGGCGGCGGCATCACCTATGCGCTGATGCCGCCGCCGATCCAGGGCCTCGGCAACGGTTCCGGCTACTCGCTGTATCTGGAGGATCGCGGCGGGCTCGGCTACGGGGCGCTGCAGAACGCGCTCACCGCGTTCCAGGCTGCGGTCGCGAAGACGCCGGGGATGAGCTACCCCGTCAGCTCGTACCAGGCGAACATCCCGCAACTCGAGGTGAAGGTCGACCGGCTGAAGGCGAAGGCGCAGGGCGTCGCGCTGACCGACCTGTTCAACACGCTGCAGGTTTATCTCGGTTCGATGTACGTGAACGACTTCAACGTGTTCGGCCGCGTGTATCGCGTGATGGCGCAGGCCGATGCCGGTCACCGGCAGACGGCCGCCGACATCGCGAACCTGCGCACGCGCAACGCGAAGGGCGAGATGGTGCCGATCGGCTCGATGGTGACGGTGGGGCCCGCGTACGGGCCCGACCCGGTCGTCCGCTACAACGGCTATCCGGCCGCCGACCTGATCGGCGACGCCGATCCGAAGGTGATGTCGTCGTCGCAGGCGATCGCGAAGCTCCAGCAGATCGCGAAGGAGGTGCTGCCGCCCGGCATCACGCTCGAATGGACCGACCTCAGCTACCAGCAGGTCACGCAAAGCAACGCGGCGATCGTCGTGTTCCCGCTCGCGGTGATGCTCGTGTTCCTCGTGCTCGCATCGCTGTACGAGAGCTGGACGCTGCCGCTCGCGGTGATCCTGATCGTGCCGGTTTGCATGTGCGCGGCGCTGTTCGGCGTGTGGCTGTCGGGCGGTGACAACAACGTGTTCGTGCAGGTCGGTCTGGTCGTGCTGATGGGGCTCGCGTGCAAGAACGCGATCCTGATCGTCGAGTTCGCACGCGAGCTCGAAATCCAGGGCAAGGGCGTGATCGAAGCCGCGCTCGAGGCATGCAAGCTGCGGCTGCGCCCGATCGTGATGACGTCGGTCGCATTCATCGCCGGCTCGGTGCCGCTGCTGATCGGCAGCGGCGCGGGCAGCGAAGTGCGCGCGGCCACCGGCGTCACCGTGTTCGCGGGAATGCTGGGCGTCACGCTGTTCGGGCTGTTCCTGACACCTGTGTTCTACGTGGCGATCCGCAAGCTCGCGGGCGGCACGCCGGCCGTCTGGAGCGAACAGCACGGCACCCTCGAAGGAGAAAACCGATGAGCGCCGCTTTCCGTCTTTCCGCGCTCGCGATGTCGGTGACGCTGGCCGCGTGCGCGGTCGGCCCCGATTTCAAGCGGCCCGATACGGCCACGGCCGCGCGGTTCGCGCGCGACGCGCAGCCGTCCGATACGCGGTCCGATATGCCGCCCGACGCGTCGGCCGATGCCGATGCCGAGTTCTGGCGCGGCTTCGGCGATCCGACGCTGACGCAGTTGATCGATACGGCGCTCGCGGCGAACCAGGACCTGCACGTCGCCGTGTCGCGCTACGACGCGTCGAACGCGCTGCTGTCGCAGGCGACGTTCGACCGCTATCCGACGATTACCGCGAGCGGCCAGATCGGCCATCAACTGACGAGCAAGGATCAGGCGTTCGGCGCGCCGCGCAGCCAGCGCGATACGCCGATATCCAGCGTCGGGATCAATGCGGCATGGGAGCTCGACCTGTTCGGCCGCGTGCGCCGCTCGATCGAGTCGCAGCGTGCGGAAACGGCTGCCAGTGCGGCGGACGTGCGCGCGGTGCGCGTTGCGATCGCCGGCGAGGTCGCGAGCACGTACGTCGATCTGCGCGGCTCGCAGGAGCGGTTGCGGATCGCGCGCGATAACGCCGACAACCAGAAGCAGACGCTCGCGCTGATCAATGCGCGCGTCGGCGCGGGGCGCGGTTCCGAACTCGATGCGGCGCGTGCGCGGGCGCAGTACGAATCGACGACGTCGCGGATTGCCGTGTACGAAGCCGCGATCGGCGTCGACGAGCACCGGCTCGCGGTGCTGACCGGGCAGACGCCGGATGCGCTGATCGGCCGGTTCGATCTCCCGAAGGCTGTCGCTTCGGCGGGCACACCCGTGCCGCTGCCGGCGCTTGCCGCCGACGTCGATCCCGGCACGCCGGGCGACCTGCTGCGCCGGCGCCCCGATGTCGCGGCTGCCGAGGCGCGGCTGCACGCGGCGACCGCGCGCGTCGGCGTCGCGACGGCCGACCTGTTTCCGCGCTTCACGCTGTCGGGGTTGCTCGGCAGCGCGACGAGCAGCTACGGGTTCTTCCGCGCGGGCAGCGACACGAACCTGATCGCGCTCGGCGTCGACTGGTCGTTCCTCGACGTCGGCCGCGTGCGGGCACGGATCGCCGCGAGTGACGCGGAAGCGGCCGGCCAGCTCGCGCAGTACCGGCAGACCGTGCTTGGTGCGCTGGAGGAAACGGAGAACGCGCTGCTGCGTGTCGCCCGTACGCGTGACGAAACGGCTCATCTCGTGCGTGCCGCGGACGACAGCGCGCGCGCCGCGCAGCTCGCTCAGACGCGCTTCTCGGCCGGCGCGATCGACTACTACGAAGTGCTCGACGCGCAACGGACGCTGCTGCAGGCGCAGGATGCGGCGGCCGATGCGCGCACGCGCAGCGCGGCATCGACGATCGCGCTGTACAAGGCGCTCGCGGGCGGCTGGCCGTCGGGAACGGCGCAACGCGCGCAAGGGCCGCTTGCGCAGTCGGGGCAGTAGAGCGGGCAGCGCGGCGCGGCAGGCCGGAACAGTCGTGCCTGCCGCGCGGTGCGCGACTACATGTGGAGGGGAACCGTATCGAGGTAAGATTTAATTGCAACTGCAATTAAACGAAAGGAACGACCTGACATGAGCGCACCCGAACCCGATCTGTGGTTCTCGTTCGTCCGCGCGCACCGGACGATGATTCGCGAGATCGAGCGCCGCCTCGCGGATGCCGGCCTGCCAGCGTATGCGTGGTACGACGCGTTGTGGGGGCTCGAAAGCGGGCTCGACGGCACGCGCCGCATGCACGAACTCGCCGACGTGCTCGCGATCGAGCGCTACAACCTCACGCGGCTCGTCGACCGGCTCGAACAGGAGGGGCTCGTCACGCGCGCACGTTCGGCGGACGACGGCCGCGCCGCGTATGCGAGCATCACCGACAAGGGGCGGGCCCTGCGCAAGAAGATGTGGAAGGTGTACCAGTCGACGGTCTCGGACCTCTTTCTCGGGCAGTTCACCGGCAAGGAGCAGGTGGCGATGGCCGCCGCGCTCGATCGCGCGACCGCCGCGGCGCGTGAAGCGACGGCCGACGCGAAGTAGCGGCGGCCGGCTCGCGCGTCGGCCGCGCGCATGCCGGTGCATCGCCGGTGCGGCTCGCACCGCACCGCCGGATTTGCGCTCGCTGTCGCGCGCCGGCCTGCCCCGGATCGCACAGTCTGCATATCCCTCCTTCGAGTGCTGGCATGTACCGGAGCCCTCGGTCCCGGCGTAGGATTGCAATTGCAACGATTGCAGTTGCAATGATAACCGGATGACAAGGACCGACATGACATCGACGCAATCCCTCACGTTCTATACGGCCGACACGCCGAACGGGCACAAGATCGCGATCTATCTGGAAGAGGCCGGGCTCGCGCACGACCTCGTGCACGTGAACCTGTCCGCCGGCGAGCAGCGCAGCCCGGCGTTTCTCGCGATCAACCCGAACGGCAAGATTCCGGCCATCGTCGACCACGACACCGGGCTGGCCGTGTTCGAATCCGGCGCGATCCTCGGCTATCTCGCCGCGACGACAGGCTGTCTGCATCCCGAAACGCTGGCCGAGCGCACGGCGGTCCAGCAATGGCTGCACTTCCAGATCGGCGGGATCGGGCCGATGCTCGGCCAGCTCTGGTGGTTCCTGCATGCGTCGAAGACGGTCAATGCGGAAGCGATCGACCGCTATCGGAACGAAGCGCGGCGTCTCTATGGGGTCGTGAACGGCCGATTGTCGGAATCGGCGTATCTCGCATCGTCGCGATACTCGATCGCCGACATCGCCGCGTTTCCGTGGCTGCGCTCGGCGGCCGAGCTCGATCTCGACGTTACCGATTACCCGCACGTCGAGCGCTGGCTCGCCGACATCGCCGCACGGCCGGCCGTTCAGCGGGGCCTGGCCGCTTGCCGCGCGCCGGCCGCAGTGCCGGCGCACTGACGGATGCATCGTCCGCGCCGCACGGGCGGCGCGGGAACCGGCCGCTCGCCCGCCGGGAAACATTGTTCTCATTCGCCGTAAACGTCTCGAATGCGTGATATTTGCGCGGCTCGATCCGGGTTAGAGCGGCCGAAAATCGATGACGATGTGTCGTATGGCCGCAACCACGGGCCGTACAGGCGCACCAGAGGAGTTGGAGACAAATGAGTGAAGGCAGGATTACGCAGGTCGAGTCGTTCGGTTTCGAGCGCATTCCCGATGCATCGCGCCGTGCGTGCTCGCGCGCAGGCAATTCCAGAGCGAACCGCTGAGCGCCAGGTAGCGGCGGGGGGCCGTCGCCCGTGCCGGCGAGCGATCGGCGCGGGCGGCATGCAGGGGATCGGCACAGCCGATGTCCGGCATCGCAGGCGGCGGCCTGCTGCGGCCGCTGCCCGGTCATTACGTTTGGGCGATCATCCACTCCGTCCGGAAGGTCGCCATGTCCCGGCTCGACTACCCGTCGCTCGGCCCCTGTCTGCCCGCCCGCCATCGCGATCGACGCGATGGGGTTCGGGCTCGTCTGCCCGATGATGTCCGCGATCTTCAGCGATCTGCACGCGGCCTTCGTACTCAGTTTGGTGATGATGGTCGCGTACGGGCGCTCGCGGCCGGGCGCGCGAACGGCTGCGCTGTCGTCGTCGGCCGCGCGCATGTTGGCCCGATCCTGTCGGACGTTGTCCCGCGCGCGGCTGTCGCGCAAAGCCGCACGGCCCGACACTGGCGCCTCGCGACCGGGGAGACCCCGGGCCGCGTCCGGCGGCGCCGGCAGGCCCGGCGCGCCGTTCCGTTCAATGAGCCAACCGGGAGTGTGACCCCATGCAACATCCGACCATCCGTACCCTGGCCGGCGCGACGGCGCCGACGTCGATCGCCGCCGCCCGCACCGCGCTGCTGGTGATCGATTTCCAGAACGAATATTTCAGCGGCCGCCTGCCGATTCCGGAAGGACCGCGCGCGCTCGACAACGCGCAGCGCGTGATCGCGTTCGCGGACCGTGCGGGCATTCCGGTGTTTCACGTTCAGCACGTCGATACGGCAGACAGCCCGATCTTCGCCGACGGCAGCGACGGCTTCCGCTTTCACACGGACCTGCAGCCGGCGCCGCACCACACGGTCGTGAAGAAGACGTCAGTGAGCGTGTTCCCGACCACGGACATCGATGCGCGCCTGAAGGCGGCCGGCGTCGACACGCTGATCGTCACCGGCCTGATGACGCATGCGTGCGTCGCCGGCGCGGCCCGCGATGCGGTGCCGCTCGGTTATGAGGTGATCGTCGTCGACGACGCATGCGCAACACGCGATCTCGACGTCGCGGACGGCGGCACGGTGCCGCACCGCGACCTCCATCGCGCGACGCTGGCCGCGCTGTCCGACACGTTCGGCGATGTGCTGACCACCGCTCAGGTGCTGGCGCTCGACGTCGCCTGACGGCCGCCCGGTTCGTCCTTCAGTCCGCCCAGCCCGGCGCGGCGTACACGATTTCGCCGCGGAAGCACGTCTCGATCACGCGGGTCCGCGCGAAGGTCTCGACCGGGTGCGCGAACGGATTGCGGTCGAGGATCGCGAAGCTCGCGTACTTGCCTGCTTCGAGCGAGCCCGTGCAGTTGTCGAAACGCAGCGCGTACGCGCTATTCACCGTATTGGCCTCGAGCATCGTCAGCAGGTCGAGGCGCTCGTGCGGATTCCACGGCGGGCTGTCGGGCTGGTCGATCGGCAGGTGCGTGACGCCTGTCCGGATGATCTGCATCGGGTCCATCGTGCTGACCGACCAGTCCGAACCGGCCACGAGCATCATGCCCGCGTTGCGCATGCTGCGGAACGGGTAATTGCGCGCGGCGCGCTCGTCGCCGAGCAAGTCGCGGTGGAGCTGCTGCTCTTCGCGTGCGGCCGGCCACAGTGTCCGCACGTTCGCGATCGCGCCGAGCCGGTTGAAGCGGCCCATGTCGGCCGGATCGACGAGCTGCGGGTGCTCGAGGCGCTGTCCGGCGGGACAATGCGTTTCAACGAACTCGGCCGCGCGATCGGCGATGTGTCGAACCAGATGCTGTCGCGCACGCCCAAGCGGCTCGAGCAGGATGGCTTCGTCAATCGCACACTGTTCGCCGAAGTGCCGCCGCGGGTCGAATATCCGCTGACCGACCTCGGGCGTTCGTTCCTGACACCGATGCAGGCGATGATCCGGTGGGCCGACGAACATCATCGCGCGATCTGCACCGCGCGCCGTCGTGCGCGGGAGCAGGAGGGCGGCGGGCGCTGAGCGGGGTGCACGCGTCGTTATGTCGATTGTCGGGAGGTTGCAGACGGAGCGCGATGGGGTGACGAAGGGTCGATGCATTCGCATCGGCATTGCATGATTTCGTTATCCGAATGATTTGGCCGGAATGGACGGCTTGACGATGCTTTGCCGCGTTCGTCGCGAATGCGGCGATGCGCTTGCGACACCGCGTCCGGATGATGGGCCTGGCATCGGGGCGACCGAAACATTCGGTCGTCTGTTGCGCGGCATGCGACGTGCACGACAAGAGCGTGGCGGGAATCCGGTCGATACACGATGACGCGCCGGAGATCGGCGGGCATATTGCCTGGCGACGTTGCCTGATTGGATAGACGCCCACGCATCGGCGTTGGCGGTCGGGATCGTTCCGGAGAAGGGGCGAGCTGCGCAGCAGTCGCGCGTGCGCCTGCCGGGCACCATGATTCCGGAGCCGAACGACGCGGGTTCGCAGGCCGTCCGGCTCCTGGGGGCCGCCACGGGCCGGAGCCGGGTAGCCGCCTATCGCCACGAACCGTCGACGTAGACCCACACCTGCCCCTGGCGGCGCCAGTAGCCGGGCACCCACCGACGCCCGGGGCGCCGTGCGACCCAGCGGCCGGACATCCATATATAGCGGCCGCGCTGCCAGCGCCAGTAACCGTCGGTCCATATATAGCCGTGCGGCCGCGGTGGCGGCGGGCGGCGGTCGTGCCGTGCCGCCGGCGGCCCGAAGCCCGGGCGGTCGGCATACGGCGGCCCGCCGGGCACGCGGTTCGGGCCGGACGGCCGGTATACGGGCGGCGCGGGCTGGGCCGACGCCGCGCGGAGCAAGCCGGTGCCGACGAAAGCGGCGGTCAATCCGATGGCGCGCAGCAATGAGCGTCGATTCATGGCGTGTCCTGTTCTGTATTGGAGGGGCTGCCTTACATTAGCCTGCCGGTACGCAGGCCGGGTTACGCGGGCGGTTAAGGCTGTTACCGCGCGTCACGCCACACGGCTGGGCCGCCGGCCGGCGAAGAGCGACCTTTCCGTTTCCGCGGGCTGACTGATGGACATTGTCCGCTGCACGGGTGTCGCACCCTGCTTGCTGGGCGACTGACACGTTTTAGACGATCGAAGCGCAGTGTCCGACGCTGAAATGGGTAAAAATTGCCGATTTTGGGTGCTCTACCGAACCAGTTTGTTGTTTCTATGCAACCGTCAAGACGGCGACATGAAAGAATGGTGCGATGAAAGCCTCCAAAAAGCCCTCGTCAAGAAGTCAAAAAAAGACATCAAAACAAATACTTATAACGCGGCCCCAGTTTCATTATTTCTAGTTCTGGAAAAGCTTATTTCTTTATTTGCGGATCGCGCCCCTAGGGTACACCCCTAAACTCACGGTTCCCAAACGGGCAACTATCCGGGCGCGGCCAGCAGGACCGATGGCGTTCCCGGGCGGTTGAGACCGTTTATGAAACAAGGTCGCGAGACCTGCCTCTTTTTAGAAGGGAGCTCCACGAATGAACAAGACTCTGATCGTTGCAGCAGCTGCAGCATCGTTCGCTACCGTCGCTCACGCGCAAAGCAGCGTCACGCTGTACGGCGTGCTGGACGCAGGCATCACCTACACGAGCAACGTCCAACCGGCACTGGGTCAAGCTGGCAAGTCGCGTTGGGCGATGGGTTCGGGCATTGACCAGAGCCGTTTCGGCCTGCGTGGCTCGGAAGACCTGGGTGGCGGCCTGAAGGCAATCTTCACGTTGGAAAGCGGCTTCGGCATCGGTAACGGCAAGCTGGGCAACAACGGCGGCATGTTCAACCGCCAAGCTTTCGTCGGCCTGTCGAGCCAGTACGGCACGGTCACGCTGGGTAAGCAGTATGACGCAACGCAAGACTACCTGGCGCCGCTGACGGCAACGGGTTCGTGGGGCGGCACGTACTTCGCGCACCCGCTGAACCTCGACCGTCTGAGCACGACTGGCGATGTCGCAGCGAACAACACGATCAAGTTCACGAGCGCGAACTACGCTGGCCTGCAATTCGGCGGCACGTACTCGTTCTCGAACAACACGAACTTCGGCAACAACCGTGCGTACAGCGCGGGTGCTGCATACCAGTTCCAAGGTCTGAAGCTGGCTGCTGCATACTCGCAAGCGAACCTGGGTGACGGTACGAACGCAAACGGCGCGACGTCGTCGGCGATCGGTGGCATCGCTAGCCAAGGCCGCGTCCGCACGTACGGTGCTGCTGCTGGTTATGCATTCGGTCCGGCACAAGTCGGCGCTGCATGGACGCAAGCGCGTCTCGACAACAATGCAGTCGGTCTGGGCACGCTGCGCACTGACAACTACGAAGTCAACGCAAAGTACAACCTGACGCCGGCTCTCGGCCTGGGTGCTGCTTACACGTACACGAACGCGAAGATCAACAACGGCAGCACGCACTGGAACCAGTTCGGCCTGCAAGCTGACTACGCACTGTCGAAGCGCACGGACGTCTACGCACAAGCTGTGTACCAGCGTGCAGCGAAGAACGGCATTGGCGCATCGATCTACAACGGCGACAGCTTCAACAACAACCTGCCGAGCTCGTCGATCAACCAAACCGCAGCAACGGTTGGTCTGCGTCACCGCTTCTAAGCGTGACGGCGGGGTAACCCGCTTCGCAGCATCAAAAAAGGCGCCTTCGGGCGCCTTTTTTTCGTCTGTGGAATGTAACGTCGGTGATTCAAATCGGCCGGATGCAAAAAAGCGAGGCCGGTGCCTCGCTTTTTCGTTGCGCGGCCGTTAGGGCGCGGTGCCACCGGCAGGTGGCTCAGCGCGTGTATTCGCCGTTGGCTTCCGGCTGGAACACGATTGCGGCGACCTTCATCAGCTTTTCGGCGCCGCTCGGCTGCATCACCTTGACCATCTGGCCGCGCTGCGTACCCAGCAGAGCCATGCCGACGGGCGAGAAGACGTTCAGGCGGCCGAGTTCGAGATTGGCGGCGTCCGGATAAACAATTGTCCAGGTGGCTTGTTCCTGGGTCGCTTCGTCGAGCAGTGTGATCTGCGAGTTCATCGTGACGACGTTCGCCTTGAT
Organism: Burkholderia sp. BKH01; assembly: GCF_025685725.1. Taxonomy (NCBI): domain Bacteria; kingdom Pseudomonadati; phylum Pseudomonadota; class Betaproteobacteria; order Burkholderiales; family Burkholderiaceae; genus Burkholderia; species Burkholderia sp. BKH01. The sequence goes on from NZ_JAOTQT010000024.1 coordinate 108,516, forward strand.
GGCGTCGGGTTGGACGATGTCGGCGCGCTCGAGCAGCGTGTCGAGCATCGTCTGGAATCGCGGGTTGTGCTCGGCGTGCTTCTCGAGGCGAGCGACGTCGAGTTCGGTCAACTGGTAAAGGCGTTGTTTCATGGAAGTTCTCCAAATGATCGGCAGGGGCAGGCGTGGCGTGCCTATGAGGATCGCCCGGAGCCTGTCTGACCTGGCTCCGGGAGGAGACCGAGCCGTCAGATCAGGCGCCGGGCAGGGGCGAGCGGCGCCTGGGCCGTGCGTCGAGCGAGTGGATGCGCCGGATGGCCGGCGCGCGCGCGCGCGCCGGCCGGGCCGGACGGCGAAACCGAGAGGGGCGTGAGCGCGTACATGGTGGATGGAATATCGACTGGCGAATAAAACCTTACGATTTTACAACACAACCTTCGGGATATGTGATTCGGCTGTTGGCGTTTCGTCAGCGATTGTTGTACAGATGAAGCAAGTGACAATGCCGTGGTCCATAAACAGTGGGCGATATTTTCCAAAATCGCAACGCTGTATGTTGAAACTAAGGGTTTCCCCTTGGGGTGGCGAGAACTACACTGGATTCAATCGCTTCAGACAGTCCTGCCGAGGCGACGTCAAAAGAGAACATAACCCGGAGGTAAATCATGAAGTCGATCATCTACGCAGCCATCGCCGCATCCGTCCTTGCCGCCCCGATCGCATCTTTTGCACAGTCCGACCAAGGGCTGACCCGCGACCAGGTCAAGGCCGAACTGGTGCAACTCGAACAGAACGGCTACAAGCCGCTGGCGAGCGATTCGCAATATCCGAGCGATATCCAGGCGGCCGAACAACGGATACAGCCGAACCAGCCGATGCTTGCGCAGGCCGATACGAGCGGCTACGGTGCGGTGGCGACGGGTGCCGGACAAGCTGGCCGTCGCATGACGCGGGAAGCACCGAATCCCGTGAACTCGGTCTACTTCGGCAACTAAGCGAACGTCCCCGGTCTGCCCGAGCGCACCGCTCAATCGACGAGACGCGCGCCGTCCGCGCGCGTCGTTCGCCCGCAGGAGCAGAACCTCCGTCGCCGCATTCCGGCGGCTTTCCGCCCAGACGCTTACGCGTTTGGGCCTTTTTTGCTGGAGCGGGTCAGACGGACGTAACCGCGGGCGTGCCGTGGATATAGTGTTCGAGCTGGCTGATCGTGAACTGCTGATCGGCAATCACGCTCTTCACGAGGTCGCCGATCGAGATGAGGCCGATCAGCTTGCCGCCGTCGAGGACGGGCAAGTGGCGCATCCGGTGCTCGGTCATCAGCGCCATGCACTCGTCGGTGGATTGCGACGGCTCGACGTAGCGCACCTTCGCCGTCATGATTTCCTCGACGCGGGTGGCCTTCGATGAGCGGTCCTGCAGGACGATCTTGCGCGCGTAGTCGCGCTCGGTGACGATGCCTGCGATGTCGTCGCCTTCCACGACCAGCAAAGCGCCGATGCCCTTTTCCGCCATCAGCTTGATGGCGTCATAGACGAGATCGGTCTTCTTGACGGTATAGATGGTGCGGCCCGAATCCGGCTTGGCCTTGAGAATCTGCGCGACAGTCGTGCTCATTCGCTTTCTCCGTGTGCAGGTCGATGCAGGGAAGGCAGGCGTGATGCGCGTCACCCGATGGGCCCAGTATAGCCGGGCCGGCGGCGGCAGTCGCATGACGTTTCCAGATTAGCGGTAAACTCCGGTCACGCACTATCCACACAACTCCTACATTCCAGAACGTTTCGATTGAATTCATGATGTCTTCGCGTCCCCAATCGCCCACGCAGGGCAATGGCCGGGCCGACGAGTGCGTGACGCTCGTCGCCACCGCGTCGCTGCCTACGCGCTACGGCACGTTCACGTCGTACGCATTCCGCGTATCGGGCAGCGATGCCGAACATCTCGCGCTCGTGATGGGCGACGTGACCGGCGAGCAGTCCGTGCTGACGCGGCTGCATTCCGAATGCCTGACCGGCGACGTGTTTGGCTCGTACCGCTGCGATTGCGGCGAGCAGCTCGATCTCGCGTTGCGCTACATCGCGGCCGAAGACCGCGGCGTGCTGCTTTATTTGCGCGGCCATGAGGGGCGCGGGATCGGCCTGAGCAACAAGATCCGCGCATACGCGCTGCAGGAGCAGGGGCGCGACACCGTCGAGGCGAACCTCGACCTCGGCCTGCCCGACGACGCCCGCGAATACGACTCGGCCGCCTCGATCCTCCGGATCCTCGGCGTGACGTCGGTGCGCCTGATGAGCAACAACCCGAAGAAGTTCGACACGCTCGCGAAGCACGGCATTCCCGTCTGTGAGCGCGTGGCGCTCGCGGTGCCCGTGCGCGAGGAAAACGAGCGTTATATCCGCACGAAGCAGACGAAGTTCGGGCACTACTTCGAGGAAAACGAGTAATCACAGCGGGCGCACCGGCGCCCGTTTCTCGTTGTTCGTTCTTCCGATCGTCGTTGGCTGACGCGACGATCTCGATTTCCCCTTCATCTGTTCTGCCTCCGGGTTCGTGACGTTACCTGCGTTGCGTCGCCGCCCGTAGATCCGCGTCACCCATGACCACGCCACTGAAGATGGAAACCGAACGCCTGACGCTGCGTCGCTGGCGACCGGCGGATGCGGGCGCGCTGCGGCGATGCATGCGCATCCGGACGTGACCGCGTGGCTCGCGCGCGGCCCGATGTTCGTCGACGAGGCGAACGACGTCATCGCGCGCTTCGAAGCGCATTTCGATGCGTACGGTTACGGGGCGTGGGCGGTCGTGCGTCGCGCCGACGCGATGCTGATCGGACTCTGCGGCTTGTCGTACGAAGCGCGCGCAACGCATCCGATGGCGCCGCGCGTCGAGATCGTGTGGCGGCAGGCGCGTCACGCATGGGGGCATGGTTATATTGCCGAAGCGGCGGCCGCGGCATTGGCTGACGGATTCGACCGGATCGGGCTCGGCGAGATTTTCGCGTGGACGGCCGATACCAACCTGCGATCGCAACACGTGATGCAGCGGCTCGGCATGCGGCGCCAACCCGCGCGCGATTTCGATCATCCCGCGTTACCGGAAGGGCATGCGCTGCGGCGGCACGTCGTGTATGTCACGCGCCCCGGTGGCGACGCCGGCGCGTAACGGCTTACGTGCGCGTGCCAGTCAGCTCCATGCGGCGTTTTGCGGCACGATCCGGTAAATGTGGATTCGTTCTGGCCGAACGAACCACCGAACATCGGCTCACGAAAGAAAAAACATGACGCTGCAGATCGAATGCGCGCACCGCATCGCCGTGGCTGCTCGTCCGGAAAACTTTCGAATTTCCGCCTTCGACGGAGCCTGCCGGCCGATGTGCAGATACGCGTATGCCGTCCGGGAAGTGAGGAATGGGTAAGCCCGATCTTCGTCGGCCGGTTGCCGGACCTTACCGCCAGTCACTATGGGCGGCCGTGCTGGAGGCGGCCTTTGGATGGGGGCAAAGGGGACGATGGTGCTGGTCGTGCTGGGGGTGACTGCGATGATGGTCCTGACGGGCGACCTGGATGCTCTGGCGGACCTGCCGATGACCAGAAAAGGCTGGCTGTACCTGCTGCTGGCGCTTGTCGTGGCGGTCGCGCTGGTATTTGCGGTGCACCACTACTGGTTGCGGCCCGCCGGCGTGCGGCCGGCAGGTTAGTCGGGACGGAAGACGATGCGTCCCCGCAATCCGCGCAGGCAATAAAAAAGCCCGCTGCTTGAGCGGGCTGAATCCATGTTTGGAGACATGGAGGAGACAGACGTAAATTTAAGGGAAAACCCGAGGGTTGGCAAGCCCTGTTGTATCGATGCAACTTGCTGCCGTGCCGTGCCGTGCCGTGCCGTGCCGTGCCGTGCCGTGCCGTGCCGTGCCG